>CAZAQM010000019.1:4021-17867 GCA_964487385.1 uncultured Dethiobacter sp. | reverse complement strand
GGCTTCGATTATTCCGGTAATTTATTCCTATCGGTTATATAAACGGCTCCACAGTTAAATCGGGGGCTGCAGGAGACAAACAGGAAAAGGTCCATTTTAAAGGACGTAAAAAACCCACAGGGCAAGGTCAAAATTGCTGCGTGGGTTTTCGTGTACTGCTCCCGGGGACTGGCCCGTTCATCGGATAACTCATAGGGTTTGCCAGGGGTCCCTTTTTTGTTTCGCTGCCCATGCTAGATTTTTTTTCTGGCTTGTTCCCTGAATGTCCGATATCCCAATGCTTCCCAGCTTTTTTTTGCAGATAAATTCTTAGGGATAAAATGCAGCTCAAGATATTTTAATCCGCAATCCCGGAAAAATTCCACCAGCATTTTTTCCAGATTTTTCATTATACCTTTGCCCCTGAATGGGGGCAGAACATAGGCTCCGGAGATATAGCCGACTTCCTTTATGCTGGAGATGGGAAGATGGCATTGCACTGTCTTCCCAGCTATAAAACCGATAATTTTGCCATTTTCTTTGGCGATAAATATTTTTCGCCCGGCATGGTGCAGAAAAGCTTGCAGATGCCTTTTTGTATTTCCGGCAGGCAACTCTTCAAAATCCCAGTATTCGTCTCGGGCTTCCCTTTGGATATAATAAACCATTTGATCATGTAACTTTGCCACTTCCTCCAGCTCGTCGGCCAGAAATTTTCTATACTCCATTTGCCGCGCACCTCCCGGCGATGTTGTTGCTGGTAAAATTCACCTTAAAAAGAAAAAATCCTGCCATACCAAGTAGGCGGGATGAGTCCAGCATGCCAAAGGGAACAAAAATATTGAAGGGTTGAAGCAAATTCCTTCGTCTATATAGAATGAAGGAGGAAGGGGGGGAGAGATGAAATCTGAGGAAGCGATAATAAAACTAGCGGCTGCCGGCGATAAAGATGCTTACGAACAACTGGTGGACAAATATAAAAAATACGTATTCGGCATTGTTTTAAATCTTACAAGGGACAGTTTCCATGCTGAGAACATTGCCCAGGAGGTATTCCTGCAGGTTTACATCTCTTTATCCCAGTATAGATTTGAGGGTTTCAGGGCCTGGATAGGCAGGATTGCTATTCGCAAGGCGATAGACTGGAAAAGAAAGCAACAGAGAATTACGGAGAAGGAGAGGCAGGCCGCGGCGGAAGAAAGGCTTCTGGTCCAAAAGGAGCGGGGCAGTCCCGAGAATGCGTTGATAAGCCGGGAAGAGGCGCAAAGGATTAGAAGCCTCTGCAGCCGGCTGCCCGACGGGTACAGAACGGTAATAGAAAAATATTACTTTTTGGGCAAGAGCTATCGTCAGATAGCAGATGAAGAAGGCCTTGCGCTGAAGACGGTGGAAACGAGGCTGTACAGGGCAAGGCGAAAACTAAGGGAACAGTGGAGGGGGGAAGATTAGATGACGCATTATAGCCGGAAGGAATGGGAAGCCTTTGCGGGAGGAACATTGGAAAAGGGAAAGTCCGGGGCTATGGAGGAACATTTGCTTTCGTGCGAACTGTGTGCGGGAGAGTATTTATCCTTTTTCTCCGGAGAGGGTGCAGCCGGCAACGTCATAGAACTTCACCCGCACTTTTCTGCTAAGGTAATGAAAACGATAAAGGGTATGGAGACAAGGCGGCGGGAGAGGGCCAAAAGAAGGGATGTCTTCTATTATTCCGCGGCGGCATGTCTGACACTATTTTTAATGTTTGCGGGAGTTTTTGAGGGCTTTGCCGGGATAATACCTGCAATAACCGAAGCGCGTATGGAGATAACAATTTCAGCGCGGCCTGCTAACCGGAGTGTAATCGAATTTGGATGGTCAGATGAGCTGCTAAACAGTGCTGTAACACTTCTGGATGCGATGAAATCAAAGGGCGGGGAGGTATTGGAATGAAGAACAAAAGCAAGTTTGTAGTATTTGTTTTGTCAATAATACCGGGGTTAAGCCATATCTACCTGGGTTTCTTTTACAGAGGCTATATCTTCATGGGAGCTGCTGCGGCAGGCGTGGTGGCGGTGCTGGGGCTCTGCGCTCTGATGCACAGCAGCCGTCCCATGATGCTTTTCCTGGGGCTGCCGGTTTTGTGGTTTGTTGCCCTTATAGATAGCATGACGCTGGCCGATAAAAGCAACGATGGCATGGCATTAAACTCCGGCATGGGGGAAGAGGATGGCCCGGGAATTGAGGCGCCGGCGGCGGACGATAAGTTAAGCGATCAGAACAGGAAAATAATAACCTGTCTGCTTTCGGTGATTCCCGGTGCTGGGCATATGTTCCTCGGTTACCAGCAGCGGGGGCTTAAGTTGATGGCTCTGTTTTTCTTCAGTTTCTTTTTCATCGACTGGCTGAGGATCGGACTGTTCATGTTTATCATACCGGTGATATGGTTTTACAGCATGTTCGATGCTCTGCACAAAGCCTCCGGCAACGGCACCCCGGCGGGCGGGGATGACCTTTCGCTGCCGATATTGACCGGGGAAAAACAGAATGTATGGAACGGTTCCAAGCTGCTTGGTTACGGTCTTATACTTATCGGCGCACTCCTTTTATTTGATAAAATCATATCGCCCCTGATTTCCTATGAAATAAGGAATTATCTGCAGACGGGTATCGTTGCACTGTTGTTTATCGCCGGCGGTGTAAGAATGCTTTGCGGCGGGCGTAAGGAAGGCGGCGCAAAAAGGGAGGGGGCAGCAGAAAAATGCGAAGATGGAGAGTAGGAACTATTTCAATGGGGATTTTGCTGATTGCACTGGGTGTGGTCATGCTGGCAGCCCAGTTCAAACAGGTGTCCATGCTGGATATGCTGCTCACCTGGTGGCCGCTGATACTTATTTTTATCGGCGCGGAGGTACTCGTGCAGGCCTACGCCGCCAGGGAGGAGCAGCCCAAAATAAAGTACGATCTTTTTAGCATTCTTATCATATTGATCATGGTTCTTTTCAGCATTGGCATCTGTGCCCTGACTTCAACCGGCGTTATTAAAAGGGTTGCCTGGATGGCGGAAAGCAGTATTGTTACTGTGGATGTGCCGCTCCAGAGGATTAATGCGGATGAAAGTTTAAATAAAATAGTAATTTCCGCTCCCAGGGGCAGGCTGGACGTTAAGAAGAGCAGCATTTCCGAAGTGGTTCTCTTTGGAGAAGCGGAGGTAAAGGCTGCCGGCAATGAAGAGGCCAGGGTGCTGGCGGAGCAGAACAGGGCCATAACCCGCAGGGAAGGCGATACGCTTTTTGTGCAGTTGTTTTCTGTCACCCGACCGGGGGATTTCAAGCCCGGCATAAGGGAGATGCGTTACACCCTTTTGCTGCCCTCCGCTCTTGAAGTGGAAATTAACGGCTCGGATTATTTTTACCTGGATATTGATGGGGCAGCCATTGGAGGAAAATGGTTAATAAAGGGCAGTGGATCGGTTAATATTACGGTAATTCAGCCCTCTGATTTGGCCATAGAGGCGCGGGTAAAGGGCGGGGGCAACTTTGGGGGAAATACAAACTGGGAGATTAAGGAGAAGCCCGAACAGTATACTGATGGAGGACTGTGGCGCACAGGCCGCCTCCAGTGGGGCGAAGGCGCCGGCAGGGTTACTATCATGCTGGACGGCGGAGAAGTTGTCGTAAATGAGATATAATGGCCCTGGGTTCCTGCTGCAAAGCCGGGGCGGATCTGCCCGCGGAAATTTACCTCATGTCGGGGGGACGGGGGTATTGACACACTTTTAAAGTGTGTCAATACCCCCGTCCCCCCGACATTTTTATTTTTACTCTTTTATGAACATGACGGAAGTTGCTTTGATGAGGGCGGTGAGTTCTTCTCCCTGCCTGATTTGCATTTCTTCCAGCGATCTTTTTGTGATTACGCCTGTGACGATATTGCCGTTGCCAATGTCCAACTCCACTTCTGCCGTGACGATCCCCGGCGTAATGTTTGTCACCGTTCCGCTAAGTTTGTTCCTGCCGCTGATTTTCGCCGAAAAAGTTGTTTCCATCAAGAGATCATTCCTCCTAAAAGTTGAAATTGTAACCAAAGAGCTAGATAGTATAATTTACATTATAGAGCAGATCTATACGTTGACTGAGATATTTACAGGCTAAGAGGACCGGATAAAAAGTTTCGGCAGATTGGGACTGAATTTTAACGATGAAAAAACGGCGGCAAAAACCGACCGCTTAAAAAAAAATTCTTTTCGTGCAGGAAAATACGACATATTGCTCGAATATGTTACACTGTTTGCGGTGCCGTACAGGCGAATCCATATAATACAAATCAGGAGGTGATTTTATTGCAGGCACCCGAAGTTTTTAAGATGCTGCAGCCCTATATCGAAAAAGTTTTGCAGGATCCCGTTCTTTCCGGTTCGAGCATAGCGATTACCTGCAAAACGCTTACCCCGGAGGAAGCCATCGGGTCTCCCGGAAGAGATGACTTTCCCCTGCAAAAGGGCAAAGAAAAACTGATGCAGGCAGTAATTGATGGATTTGTCGGGCAGGCTTTTACGGATATGCCCGGGAATTTTACAGGTTCCCTGCGGGATGCTTTAACCCTTCCGCCCGACAACAATTATAACAGGGCCGTCATTATTGCCGCCCTCAATGCTCTTTGCCGCAAACAGGGGGAGGTTGACAATACGATCCACTGCAAGGATGCTGAGCCGGGAAAGTGCAGCCAAACATTGATCGAGACGATATCCAGGGAATATGGCAACCCGCGCATTGCGGTAATCGGCCTTCAACCGGCCATGGTGGAGGAACTGGCCAAACATTTTGAGGTCAGGGTTTTTGATCTCGATCCGGACAACATTGGCCAAAAGAAATATGGCGTTACCATCGAAGACGGTGAACGTGATCTTGCCGAGGTGGAGGACTGGTGTGACATTTTTCTGGCCACGGGCAGCACGGCGGTAAACGGGAGCATCGACCCTTTCCTCAAATTGAAAAAGCCGGTCTATTTTTATGGAACAACGGTTGCTGCTGTAGCGGGCATTCTCCGGCTGAAAAGATACTGTCCCCTGGCAAAGTAATATGTTGTTTCGTCCTAGATGGCAGGCCGAAGGGAGGACTTGATGCCAATGAAAAGCACAAAGGGTCGGGAAATCATCCCGGAGAATTGTCTGCGGCAGGTCCGCTTGCAGGCGGGCCTGTCCCAGAGTGAACTGGCCATACGGGCCGGGGTGGCCCGGCAGACGGTGGGTGGCATTGAATCAGGGCAGTATGGTCCTTCCCTGGCGGTGGCTTTTCGCTTGGCCGGCGCCCTGGGCAAAAAGGTGGAGGATATCTTTTCCCTATCGGAAAGCATGCCCGGCGAGGTCCAGGCAACCTGGTCCGGTATGGGCGGGCTTCCGGAAATAGGGGAAAAAATTCATCTGGCCTGCCTGACAGCGGGAGGGAAATATACGGCATTTCCGGCCAACAGGGAAAATTTACAGATCGAGGCCAATGCCGCCGTAGTTGGCATGGGCAGCGGCGCGGAACGTTTACGGGCCAGAATACTGGAACCGAGGGGACTGGAAATGCCGGCGGTTCTCCTGGCCGGCTGCAGCCCCGCCCTGGCCATGATCAAACAAAGGCTGGACAATCGTTACCGCGATATCAGTATTTATTGGATCAACACCAATAGCATAGTATCCCTGCAGTCACTGGCAAAAGGCTTTATCCATGGCGCCGGGGTACATATCTATGATGAAGAAACAGGGCAGTACAATCTACCGGTAATAAAAAAAATTTTGCCCCGGGTTCCACATCTGGTGGTTAACCTTTGCTACGGCGAACAGGGTTTTGTCGTGGCCGGCGGTAACCCCTGGGGTATCTCCGGCTTTGGCGATCTTTCCCGGCAGGATATCCGCATCGTCAACAGAGAGCCGGGTGCGGAGACCAGGCGTCTTCTCGATGCCGGTCTTCAACAAAGCGGCTTGCTGCCAAGCCAGATCCCAGGTTACAGCTTTGAGGTGCAAAGCCATCAGGAGGTGGTCCAGGCAGTGGCCCTTGGAGGGGCAGACTGCGGTATCTCCCTGCGCCCCCTGGCAAGGCTGTATAAGCTGGATTTCATTCCACTTTCCAGGGAGCGCTACGATCTTGTCTTTTTGCTGAAGGATTTGAAACTGGCTGGTGTCCAGGCCATTCTGGAGTGCTTGCAAAAACCAACTTTTCTGTTGGATCTGGAAGTGTCGGGCTATGATTCTTCCAGCACGGGCAAGGTTCTCACAGAATAAAAATATAAAATGAAAAAGGGTGGGTCAAAGTGATTAAAAAAACGGGTAAGATAGGTTTATTAATGACAGTTTTCCTCGTGTTAATGTTACTGGCTGGCTGCGGCGGGGGGAATCTGCCTGCAGGCAGCGATCTTCCGGGGGAAGAGGAAGGCGGCAGCGGTGAACCAACCGCTTCCCCGGCGGAGATAACTGTTTCAGCAGCGGCAAGCCTGACGGATGCCATGGAAGAAATAAAAGTTCTGTACGAGGGAGAGAGCAATAATACCCTGATCATGAATTATGGCTCTTCCGGAGCACTGCAACAACAGATCGAAGAAGGGGCTCCGGCGAACATTTTCATCTCGGCGGCCCAGAAGCAGATGGATATGTTGCAGGAACAGGGGCTAATCGCTGAGGAAAGCAGAATCGATCTGCTGGAAAACCTTGTTGTCCTAATTGTGCCTGCCAACGATGCCAATGCCGACATTACCGGTTTTGAATCCCTGGCGGCAGATTCCCTCGTTAACCTGGCTATCGGCGAACCGGAGAGCGTGCCAGCGGGCCGTTATGCAAAGGAAATATTATCGGCTATCGGACTGTGGGACGAGCTGGAGGCCAAACTTATCCTGGGCAAAGATGTGCGCCAGGTGCTTACCTATGTGGAGACAGGAAATGTGGATGCCGGCATAGTATATATGACTGATGCCCTTTCATCCGATCAGGTCAAAGTTATCGATGCGGCCCCCGCTGGTTCCCATACGCCTGTTACTTACCCTGCGGCCATCGTTAAAGGCTGTGACAATCCGGAAGCAGCCGAAGATTTTATGATCTTTTTGCAGGGCGAAAAAACGGCGGCCGTTTTCCAAAAACATGGTTTTACCTTCCTTGCCGGAAAGTAGGATTAGATAATGAATATGCTGCCCCTTTGGATTTCTCTTAAAACATCGATATCGGCCACTTTTTTGGCCTTTGTGCTGGGTATAACGGCAGCCAAGCTTATGACCGCCTATCGGGGCAGGCTAAAAAGCGTGCTGGATGGTGTGTTTATTTTGCCTCTGGTTCTCCCTCCCACGGTGGTGGGGTTTTTATTGCTGGTTCTTTTTGGCCGGCACGGGCCCCTGGGGAAAATCCTATCTTCATTGTTCTGTACAACTGTAATTTTCAGCTGGAGTGCCACGGTCATCGCTTCAACGGTAGTGGCTTTTCCTTTAATGTACCGGACAGCCCGGGGTGCTTTTGAACAGGTGGACCCGCATATGCTCGATGCCGCCCGCACCATGGGCATCCCGGAAAGAAGTATTTTTACCAGGATTACCATGCCGCTGGCCTGGCCGGGAATAGCAGCCGGAACGATCCTGGCCTTTGCCCGGGCTCTGGGCGAGTTTGGGGCGACGCTGATGCTGGCCGGCAACATTCCCGGCAAAACCCAGACTATCCCCCTGACCATCTTTTTTTTGGTGGAGTCGGGGCAGCGTGATAGGGCGGCCCTCTGGGTCCTGATCATCATTGCGATCTCTCTGGCTGCCATAACCGGGCTGCATTTCTGGACAAACCATCAGATTCCGGCGGGCGGCCAACCGGAGAGATGAAAGGGGTAAATGATGGCATTAACGGTAGATATAGAAAAAAAACTGCCTGGTTTCAGTCTGCGGGTTTCTTTTGACTGCCGGGAAAAAACCCTTGGCCTGCTGGGCGGTTCCGGTTCCGGCAAGAGTATGACCCTGCGCTGCATCGCCGGCCTGGACAGGCCCACAGGGGGGCGCATCACCTTGGGGGAGCGGGTTCTTTTTGATTCCGCTGCAAACATAAATCTGCCCCCACAACAACGCAGGGTTGGTTTTCTTTTTCAGAACTATGCCCTTTTCCCCCATTTAACCGTGTTCGGAAATATCGCCATGGGGCTGCGGGGCATGAAAAAGCAGGAACAGGAGAAAATTATCAAGGAGATGGTCGCCAAGGTCAAGCTGGACGGTTTGGAGGAAAGATATCCTCGCCAGCTTTCCGGCGGGCAGCAGCAGCGGGTTGCTCTGGCCAGGGCCCTGGTCCTTCAACCGCAAGTACTGTTGCTGGATGAACCTTTTTCTGCCCTGGATAATCATCTTCGCGGGGAAATGGAACAGGAACTTAAGGATTTACTCCAAAACTATGATGGTTCTTCGGTTTTTGTGACCCATAATTTGGAAGAGGCCTATCGCCTTTGTCCCGACCTGCTCATCCTGGAAGATGGAGAGGTTATTGCCGGCGGCCCAAGGGAAGAGATATTCAACAGGCCTCCCAACCTGGCGACAGCCCGCATAACCGGCTGCCAAAACCTGTCGAGGATCAGAATTGGCAGAGGTAACACGGTGGAGGCGCTTGATTGGGATTGTGTTTTGCATATAAGCGGGGATAATATGTTCAAAGATGCGTGTTATGCAGGTATCTCCAGCCGGCATATCAGGCCGGCCGGGAAGGATGATCGCGTCAATGCGCTGCATTGCCGGATCATCAATGTGATCGAATCCCCTTACCAGGTAATCTTGTCGGTTAAGCCGGCAGGAAGGGAAACGAACAATCTCAGCTGTTTCCAGCTTTCCATCCCTAATGAAGAGTGGAACAGCCTGGCCTCCCAAAATCCCGGGGAGCTCAGAATATGCCTCCCCCCGGAAAAGATATTTTTAACTTTTTAGAGTCCCTGGAAGGAGTTTTTTTAAAAAATGAAGAATAATACCCAACGAAGAATAATACCCTAATTCTGAGTTGAAAGAGGTCTGCAATGAAAATCCTACCAGTGGAAAAAGCAATCGGCCAAGTACTGGGGCAAGATCTGACACAGATTATTCCCGGAAAATTCAAGGGGCCCGCCTTTCGTAAAGGGCGGATTATCCAGGAGGAAGATATTCCCCAGCTCCTGCAAATGGGTAAGGAAAATGTTTTTGTCTATGAATTGGATGAAAATGCCCTGCACGAAAATGATGCCGCCCAGGCCATTGCCCGGGGGATTGCCGGCGGAGGGACGGCATTTGGCGAGGCGAAAGAAGGAAGAGCCAATATCCTCGCGGCAGGAAAAGGATTGCTGAAGATAGATGTGGACGGCCTCTATAGCGCCAACAGGCTGCAGGAGATTGCCATCGCCTCCATACACAACAATAGCGTTGTCGATGAGGGGGACCTTATTGCCGCTGTAAAAATTATTCCTCTCGTGGTGCCAAAAAACAAGATAGATGACATTATGGAGCAGGTTAAAAAAAATGGGCCGATCGTATCCGTTAAAGCCCTTAGACAGTTGGCCACCTCCGTCATCATCACGGGAAATGAAGTATACCATGGCAGGATTGCCGATCGTTTCGCGCCGGTAATCGAGGAAAAAATGAAAAATTATCATTGCGAGATTATCAGTCTGGATTACCTGCCCGATGACAGGCAAAAAATTGCCGATGCTGTAAAAAAGGCCCGGGAGGCGGGGGCCGGGCTGATATTGGTAACCGGCGGCATGGCTGTGGATCCGGATGATGCCACACCGGCAGCTATTATAGCCGCCGGGGGCAGGCCGGTTTCCTATGGTGTACCTCTGATGCCCGGCGCCATGTTTATGATGGCCTATCTGGATGACCTGCCCATCATGGGTTTGCCCGGCGGCGCCATGTACTATAAAACCACCGTATTTGATCTCCTCCTTCCCAGAGTGCTGGCCGGAGAGCGGATCCAGGCGGAGGATATTGTTACCCTAAGCCACGGCGGACTTTGCTATACATGTCCTGTGTGTACTTATCCGAGATGCCACTTTGGTAAAAGTATCTAAAGCCGGATCCCGGCCGGAGGTATTAGCTTGAAAACAACAGATATGTCTGCAGTGATCCTGGCCGGGGGCAACAGCTCCCGCATGTCGAAAAACAAATTGATTCTTTCCCTGGGGAAGTTTACCATTGTGGAAATGCTCGTGGGCATCCTCAAGGGCCTGTTTGCGGAATGCATTATCGTAACGGATCGTCCCCAGGATTATCGCGGACTTCCCGTGCGCGTTGCCCCGGATTTATATGATGGTGTTCCAAAAAGCTCTCTGCGAGGTATCCATGGAGGGCTGAGCGCTTCCCGCCAGCCCTATAGTTTTGTCGTGGGCGGCGACATGCCTTTTGTAAAACCGGCATTTATTAGGCATCTTTGCCAGCTTGCCGAGGGATACGATCTGGTTATCCCCTGGAAAGAACCTCATTATCATCCACTTGCTGCGGTGTACAGCCGCAGCATTTTACCACTCATCAACGACATGCTGGCCTCAGGAAATTACCGGCTTGGCTCCCTGCGGGAACATGTCCGTTCGCTGCCCGTCCATGTGGATGACCTGCGGGCCTGCGATCCCGAATTATGGTCCCTTTTCAACATCAATACACCGGAAGATTATGCCATCGCCAAGGCCCATTATGAGGACAACCTCACGGGTAAAAACCCTCCGACTGGAGAATAAACGCTGATGATCTCATTAGAAAAAGCCAAAGAAATACTAAATGATTACCTGCAGGAGGCAATAAATATCTTCCAGCAGACGGAGCCGGCGCCTCTATGGGAGGCCGGCGGGAGAATATTGGCCGAAGATATTACTGCCGCAGAAGACGCCCCTGCTTTTGATCGATCCCATGTGGACGGTTACGCGCTGCTGGCGGCCGATACTATTGCGGCTGCAGAGGCCAGCCCCCTTACCCTGACGATTACCGATACCATAGCTGCAGGCTCATATTCCCGCAAAAAAATTGTTCCGGGAACCGCCATGAAAATTTTGACCGGTGCGCCCTTGCCCCCGATGGCTGACTGCATCATCAAAAAAGAGGAGGTCGGGGAAATATTTCCGCCCTCCGGAGCTGCCATTATCATCAAGAGATCGGTGGCCGCTGGTGAAAATATATCTAACAAAGGAGAAGACCTTCGCTCCGGAGATTTTCTCCTCAGCCGCGGCACGATTATTTCACCGGCACAGATAGAAATCTTGGCTACCCTGGGCATAGATCCCGTCGCGGTCTATGCCAGACCGCAAATCGGGGTTTTTTCCACCGGCAATGAAGTGGTCGGCCTCCACCGTGAACTGCAACTGGGGCAACTGAGAGCCTCCAACCTCTATACCCTGGCGGAAATCATCCGGCAAGCCGGGGGGATCCCGATCAATCTGGGAATAATCCGCGACCGGGCGGACGATGTGCTCGAGGTTTATGCCAAAGCAGAGCGGTTAAAATTACCGATGGTCGTTTCCACGGGGGGAACTGCCTCGGGTGATTTTGATGTCATCAAAGCTGCCATGGTACAAACGGGATCGGTCAGATTGTTTAATAAAGTTTCCATGCGCCCGGGGGCTCCCTTCCTCGCCTCCCAAAAGGGAAACCAGCTTTTGATCGGTCTGTCGGGCAACCCGGGAGGGGCAATCGTAGCCATGCTCATGCTCCTCTACCCCATGATCTCCAGGCTTGCGGGAGGGAATAAGCACTTGTCTCCCGGCCGGGGGAAATTGGCGGGGCCGATTACGCGCCAGGGCGGTCTGCGGGGATTTTTCTGGGGGCATTATGAAAAACGGGGCGGCCAGCTGTACGTTACACCCTTTCAAAATCAGTTCTGCGGCGCCGTCAAAATTCATCTCAGCAGCAATTGTCTCATCGAAATTCCGGCGGGAAGGGTAAATTTGCCGGCAGGCGACGCTATTGCTATCTGGTACCTGCCTTGCCAGGCTTTTTCCTAATAATTAGTGAACTGCCCCTTGAAAATCCTCCTCATAGCAAAAAGGAGCAATACAGCGCAATACTATGCAATCCTAAATCTATTGTGGTTATGGATGAAAGCAGGTCTAATATCGCCCTGTTTTATCTGTAATTACAATTTATAATTTTCTTTTTTAGCTTTATAATATAAATAGAAAAACAATCGTTCACTATTCCGAACGCAGGCGGGGGTGATAATTATTGGAAAACAATGATGAGATCTATTGTTTCGGTTCCATCGCCTCCCGGGGGAAAACCCCCAACCTCATCAAGGCCATACATGAAGAAGAACGCGCAAACAACAGCAGGCAGGGGATCGAACGCTATAGAGGGAAAATCAGGGATTGGGAGTATGGTTATTGCCTGGATTGCGGGCAGGTGAGGTTAAGTTCGGAACTGGAGGCAACACCTGAAGGAATTCGTTGTTCCAAATGCCAAGGCTATAACCTGGAGGCTCCCGGTTGGACTATTTGTCCCTATTTTGGGGAGACCGTGATAAAATGCCCCCGGGCGGGCAAGAGCATCATAAATACCGCCAAGGGGATAGAATGCCGTGAACATTGCCATTTGCGTGTGCCAATCTGATCCCGCAGGGCACTAACGTTGTAACGCTGGAGGTTGAGAATGTGGATGATCTAAACATGGCCCCAGAGGAAATTAAAGAGCTAAATAAAGGTATACCTTTTGTCGACACCAAGCTCTATTGGAAAGAAGGTTTTGGCTGGAGTTCTCTCTTTTGGGACAAGTTGTATGAATCGGGCTGGAGAATGGTCGAAGCGGAAAAAGAGCCCGGAAATTTCCATATCATCAATGAAAAGGGTGCTGCTGTTATTTCATCCAACAGCAAGCTCTCTTTATTTGTCTTATTAACTAATTATATGGCTGGCGGAAAATAAATCGGAATCCGGCAACAAGGGCAACCGGAAGGAACATACTTAAGGCCAGCTTATTTACGGGATCAACCCGACCATTTCTGAACCGGCAGACGTAAAGCACAAAGCGGGTTTGCGACTTCCACCTGAATAAATGATCATGGAAGCGATACGGATTCGGTATTGGAGAGGGGTGATACAAGACGTTAGAAATGGTTTGTTTTTCAATTATATAAAAATATCTATGTAGAGGAGGAAAAAAGTGTATCTACCAGATTTCGAGTATTTTAGTCCAGATAGTGTTGAAGAGGCCTGCCAGTTGCTTTCCAAGTATGGATCGAAAGCCAAAGCAATTGCTGGTGGTACCGATGTTCTCGTTAAAATGAAGTCGGCTTTGCTTGCGCCGGAAATTCTTATTTCATTGGGGCAGCTCGCTCAATTAAAAAAGATTGAGTACGTTCCCGGCAAAGGTATCGTCATTGGTTCCGGAGTCACCCATAATGAGGTAAAGAATTCAGAAATAATCCAGGGGAAATACATGTCCGTGTCCCAGGCGGCCCGCCAGATGGCCAACAATCAGGTGCGCAACCGGGGCACCATTGGGGGCAATATCAGCAATGCCGTGCCTTCCGCCGATCTGCCGCCGATTCTCATCGTCCTCGGCACAACAGCAACGATCGTAGGGCCAAAAGGGGAGAGGTCCCTGCCTTTGGAGGATGTTTTTGCCGGTCCCAACCAAACCGTCTTGGAACATGATGAAATTATCACTGAATTCGTTATTCCCGATGGCAACTTTACCGGCAGCACTTACATGAAATTTGGTCTGCGTGCCTCCGGCGCACTAGCCGTTGTCGGCGTGGCAGCTTCTGTCCAGGTCGAGGGGGGCATCATCAAGGATGCAAGGATTGCCTTGGGGGCTGTCTCGCCTGTTCCCGTCCGGGCAAAGAAGGCCGAGGATTTCCTGAAGGGCAAACAGGCCGGCGAAGAGGTTTTTGCCGAGGCCGGGGTTATTGCTTCTGGGGAATGCAAGCCTATCTCCGATATACGGGCAT
>CAZAQM010000019.1:0-4011 GCA_964487385.1 uncultured Dethiobacter sp. | reverse complement strand
TATGGTGCGCGTCTTTACAACGCGGGCTTTGAACAAAGCTGTCAATGAGGGGCACGTTTAAGAAAGGAGCGATGAAAATGGCCAATTATGTAGTTGATAAGGATGGCATTAAACGTTATGTAGTTACTTTAAAGGTAAACGGCAATGAATACACAAAAATGGTCAAAGCGAACAGTCTGCTCGCCAATTTTCTGCGGGAGGATCTGGACCTTACCGGCACCAAAAAAGCATGTGAACAGGGCGACTGCGGCGCTTGCACAGTGTTGCTGAACGGGAAGCCGGTTAATTCATGCATGGTTCTTACCGTTTGCGTGGACGGACAGGAAGTCCAAACTGTGGAGGGGCTGGAAACGAATGGAAATCTCGATATCCTCCAGGAGAAATTTATTGAGCACTCGGCACCGCAATGCGGTTTTTGCGCTCCGGGAATTCTCATGTCGGCCAAAGAGCTGCTGACTAGTAACCCCCATCCAACCGAGCAGGAAGTGCGTGAAGCCATTGCAGGCAATCTATGCCGTTGCACGGGCTATGTCCATTACGTCGAGGCAATCCTGGACGCGGCTGATAGCAAATAAGGAAAGGAAGGAAGTGCAAAATGAGGAAAGAAGTCTCGTACTTAAACTTAGATCTAAGTAGAAATTACTCGTATGTCGGAAAAAACTTGAAAAGAACCGATATACTGGATAAGGTGACCGGCCGCGGCAAATATATCGACGATCTCAAGTTTTCCAATATGCTTTATGCCAAACTCATCCGCAGTACCGAGGCCCATGCACGCATCATCAATATCGATACCTCCGAAGCGGAAAAACTGCCCGGCGTTAAGGCTATTATCACCGCCAAGGATGTGCCCTCGATCAAATACGGCCTTAGCCCCGCCCGCTACGATGAAAACATTTTCTGCATCGATACGGTGAAATATTATGGGGATAAAATAGGCGCTATCGCCGCTGTTGACGAAGAAACCGTCTATAAGGCTCTGAAACTGATCAAGGTGGAATACGAAAAGCTGCCGGCCGTCTTTACTCCTGCCGAGGCAGCCAAAGAAGGCGCCCCGCAAATCTTTGAGGAATACCCGGGCAACGTCAACACAGAGATTCACCTGGAGTTCGGGGATCTGGAAAAGGGCAAGCAGGAAGCATATTATGTCCGCACGGACCGCCTGGAAGGGCAGCGCACACTGCACGGATTCATCGAACCCCACTGCGCCATCGCCTACTGGAAGGGCAAAAGAGTACACGTTCATTCCACCCACCAATCGGCTCACTACCTGCAGCACCATCTCGCCCGTATCTTTGATATGAAGGAAGGCGATATACGTGTCACCCTGCCCTATGTGGGCGGCGGTTTTGGCGGCAAGGTCGATATCAGCGGCGCGGATATCGCGGCCGTGGCCCTTTCCAAAATAACCGGGCAACCCGTCAAGGTGTTCTTCGATTTGGAAGAAGTCTGGCTGAATGGCCGGGGACGCCATGGCATGGATATGAAATATACCACCGGCGTAACAAAAGAAGGCAAAATCGTTTTCGTGGAAGCTGAAGTAATCCTGGATGGCGGGGCCTACAGCGGCCTTGGTGTGGCCACATCATATTACACAGGTTCACTGCTGAACGTGCTCTATGATTTCGAAAACTATAAATTCGATGCCTACCGCTACGTGACCAACCTGCCTCCCTGCGGAGCTCAAAGGGGACACGGGCAGCCGCATCCCCGTTACGCTTTTGAAAGCCACCTGGATCATATTGCTGAGGATCTGGGCATCGATCCCATCGATATCCGCATTGTCAACGCCCGTAAGGCCAATACCGTTACCCCAAACGGCTACGAGGTAAAATCCTACTATTTGAAAGAAGCAAATGAGCTGGCTCGGGACGCCTCCGGATGGAAAGAGAAGAAAGGCAAGCTTCCTGCAGGCAGGGGGATCGGCGTGGGCAACGGTGGTTTTGTTACCGGAGCAGGTTTCTGCATGTACCGCACCGACCTGCCCCACTCCATCGGCATGATCAAAATCTATGACGACGGCACCCATGCCATTGTCTATTCGAACGCCATCGATATCGGTCAGGGCAGCGATACGATTCTCACCCAGATGGCGGCGGAAGCCATGGGCTTTCCATATGAGGATATTACGATTTGTACCAGGGACACCGATCTGGCTACCCTCGATTACGGCGCCTATGCCAGCAGGCAGACCCTCATGGCCGGCTGGGCGGTAAAGAGGGCAGGGGAGGATATCAAGAAAAAGATACTCATCCAGGCGGCGGAAATGCTCAAGGTTAAGGAAGACGGAGGTTACCGCTCTGGCAAGCTGATGCCCGAGGAACTGGACTGCAAGGAAGGCTATGTCTTTGTCAAGCAGGAACCGGCTGTGAACATTTCCTTTGCCGAAGTGGCCCGGACTTATTTTGTACAACATGGCGTCCTGATTGGAAGGGGCTTCTATCATCCAGGCAAATTGGGCGGCTCACATAAGGGTGCAGCGGTTGGTACATCCCCGGCTTATAGCAGCGCCACACAAATTGCCGAAGTCGAAGTCGATATGGAAACCGGCGAAACAAAAGTGGTCGGCACATGGGACGTGCATGACAGCGGATGCGTGGTTAACCCGCAGCTGTTGCACGGACAGGTGCACGGCGCATTTTCCATGGGCATCGGGGAAACCATCTGGGAAAAGGTAACCTTCGATGAAAAAGGAAAGCTGCTCAACGGCAACTTTGCCGAGTACAGAATGCCGACAGCGCTGGATATGCCCCACGTCGAATCCCTGGTATTGGACACCTTTGAACCCAACGGACCCTGGGGTGTCAAAGAAGTTGGTGAAGGCGCCACTACTCCCACACTGGGCTGTGTAGCCAACGCTGTTTATGATGCTATTGGCGTGCGGGTGGCGGAACTGCCCCTTACACCGGAAAAAATTTGGCGTGGTTTGAAAGAAGCCAAAGAGGCCAAGGAAAAAGAAGGAAAGTAGCGCACCGCTAGCTCGCGTTTCTGTTTCTGAGTACAACTTTGGAACTTGTTGTCATCCCCACCAGGATGGCAACAGGTTCCAATTTACAGAAAATATGCACCTGTTATTTACAAAGCAGGCTTCTATGGGAAAACTAGACCGTTCTTGACACTGCCTGGTTTTCATATTATACTCATTATGCCAAGCAATGCATAAATGCCAATATAGACATAATAATTAGGAGGTGTATATTCTTAGTTAAGTAAACCTGATATTGGCTTACATATTTATGAACGCACAGTTAGATGCGGATTAAAGTGTAGGCCGGGATTAGGGGCTAAGAGGCAACAGCCAAGATAGCTGATTACAAAATCCTGGAGGTTGAGCAAATGGAAATTATTAAAACTGATTGCGGTCTTTGCATTAACTCCTGCGGCGTGGACTGCTATGTGGAGGACGGCAAGTTCGTCAAGGTTGAAGGAACAAAGGAAAACTGGTTAAACGAAGGCGAACTGTGTGAAAAGGGCAAATATTTGGTGGATTTGGTTTATTCACCCAACCGCGTCAAGTACCCCCTGAAAAAAGTGGATGGCAAGTTTGAAAGAATATCCTGGGAACAGGCCTATGATGAGATAGCTGCCAAACTATTGGAACTTAGGGAAAAGTATGGAGCTCGCACCCTGGCCACCTGGACAGGCTCTGTTGGTGTGGAGCACTTTGAAATGGCGGCTTTCAACCAGCGCTTTGCCAAAGCTTTTGGCAGCGCCAACTTCTTTAACCCCGAAGGAATTTGCTTCCGTACCCGTATTCTGGCACGGCAGGTTACTTTCGGACGCTATCCTGTAGAAGAGCCCCGCAATGCCGATTGCATTATTCTCTGGGGCCATAACCCGGAAGAAAGCTATCCTCCCCAGGGAAAAATTATTCGCAAGAGGGTTGAAGAAGGCGCAAAGCTGTTTGTCATTGACCCGAAACGTATCCCCTTGGCCGAGATAGGTATTCACCAATCAATCCGTCCGGGCACCGATGCTTTCTTAGCCTTGGCCATGATCAATGTTATTATT
>CAZAQM010000018.1:0-17898 GCA_964487385.1 uncultured Dethiobacter sp. | reverse complement strand
AAGCGTGCTGCTGTTGAAGGTTCCATTTCGGCTATCAAGCGTTCCCAGGGAGCAGACAAGCTAAAAGTGCGTACTTATTCCAAAGTCCAGGTGGTTATGGGGCTGAAGCTAATCGGCCACAATATCCGCCAGCTAATCCGTTTTTCCCAGGGCAAGTTTCGCAAGGCAGCCGGGGCTGTTGCTACAGTTAAAAAGGCCTGTGTTTCCCCTGCCGCTGTAATTAAGCCAGGTCCAACAGGAGTAGTGTGTACTTTTTGAGAAAGAGCAGTTAAATCAAGGGAAATGGGCCGGTATTATGGCTGTATTCCCGGGTATTGCAGTTCATGCTGACATGAAATCATAGTTTTGCTGGTAATCAATGTAAGTTTTCAAAGGATTTCTCGGCTGTATTGAGTTAAATCGTTAATTTATGCAGTGAGATCAATGATTTTATTGCAGTATCTTTGGCTTCCCTGGGTCACAACAATTATTATAATTCCGGGGATCTTTTCGTTATACTTGGACCCGAACACGCAGAAACAATATCCCGGGAAAATATCTCAAAAGAACAGTTAAAAAAGACTTTGTTTGAAAAAGCCCGTGTCAGTCCCAGAAAGTTTTCCGATGGAAATTTTGTACAATTCAAGGATCAGGGAGGTACTTCATACGATTCTTATGATGATAATGCAGAATTGACTGTATGCCCGGACTATTCAGATATCAATATTATTGTTGCTGGTGGACCAGGCAAACATTCTATGTTATTGCATACTTTTGGAATGTATACGCGTTCTGTTACAAAGCCAATACAAAATATACCTTAAAAAATTAATCCATAATACAGGAAGGGGGAACCGGGAATAATGAACATTCTAAAGGACGGCATTGAGTTTCATGCACACAGCAGCCCGAGTATATTTTCACGTGCCCAGACAGGTTTTGAATTTGCGAAAGAAGCAGAATCTATGGAATTGGCAGGCATTGTCCTGAAAGCTCACGAAAGTTCTTCCGTAGAAAGAGCATTATTAGTCCAACAAAAAATAGACGGAATTAAAGTTGCAGGCGGCATAGTTTTAAATCAACCTGTTGGTGGACTGAATCCATTTGCCGTAGAAATGTCATTAAAAATGGGCGGGAAAGTTATATGGATGCCAACATTGGGTGCATTAAACCACTTAATAAAATGGCCTGACCACCCATTTCCTTTAAAAAATTTTTGATGATCAGATTCAATTAGCTAAAATGGGTGTGTATTTGGAAAAATGTTACGTTACTATGTTGCCGCCTTTTAAAAACATATCAATTAACGAAATGTTTGACAGTATAAAGAAAACAGGCGTTAATAATTGCATATTAGCAACAGATTTGGGGCGACGTGAAAATATAAGCCCAGTTTCAGGTTTAAAAGATTTTTCAATAATGTTATTGGATTGTGGCTTAACAACATACAAGTATTATTACCAGGAAATCCCAGAAGACTGAACATTGAAGTAGCTACCAATTAATAAATATTTTATGGTAGAAGCTATGGGTATGCAGAAAATGCTTATCTTTAGTTGTCCAGTCAGGTGTGGAAAGTGTGTATAACGCTGCCCGGCGGGTTATACACATATCCATACCTGCGACATATCCATAGCCTCCCTCCTTAAGCAATTACCCATAAAGTTTCTGACATTGAGCAAATAAAAAGGAGAAAAAATGTGATGGCCGGCTTCTCAGAGGTGGTCTTTGCAAAATTATCTTATGTCAAATGATACGGAAAACAAGAATGCGAAAAAAATACAAGTAAAGCTTAGTTTGTGGAATTTGAATTTTATTTTGGTTTGTTTTTCAAGCCTGACCTTTTACATGGTTTTTCACAGCCTTAATTCTACTTTACCTGTCTATATTGAGCAGTTTGGGGGAACAACGAAAATTGCAGGCTTTGCCCTGTCATCTCTTACTATTGCAGCAATTATTGCCAGAATGATAACTGGACAGGCTTTGAATAAATATGGTCGTATGTTACTTTTAATGTGCGGGCTTGTTCTCTTTTTAATACCTTTGGTTATATATATTCAATTAGTATCTGTAGTTACTTTGATTGCGCTTCGCTTTGTGCAGGGATTAGGTTGGGGGATTGGACATACGTCAGTGAGTACAGTGGCTTTGGATATTGTTCCTCCCGAAAGAGTGGGAGAAGGTCTTGGCTTTTTTAGTTTATTCACCAGTCTTTCCATGGCTTTGTCCCCTGCTATTGCGTTATGGCTGATATCTCAATATTCTTTCAGGGAACTTTTTATCGCCTGCTCTTGCCTGACGTTTTGCACACTGATAGTGTCATTATTTATAAAATATCCCAAAATTGAAAAGCAGATTTCTGATTCCAAGTTTAAGCTTTTGGAAATAACAGCCCTGTGGCCTTCAGTTGTGGTCTTTTTTATATTATTTTCTTATAGTTCAACTGTTTCCTTTCTTGCCCTTTATGCTATCGATTTGGGGTTAACGGCATCAACAGCAGGACTTTACTTTATTGCAATGGCTTTGACTACTCTTTTTTCCAAGCCTTTTTCTGGCATAATTGTCGACAAAGCAGGACAGAAAGGCTTTGATTTTTGTGTGATACTTGGATCTATAGCTGTTATTTCTGCAATACTTGTTATGGTCTATAGTTTCAAACCTTCGCATTTTCTTGCTGCCGGGTTATTATATGGTTTTAGTTCTGGTTTTTTTTCATCTATAATGTTGGTTTATTCCATTCGCATTGTTCCGAGCGAAAAGAAGGGCATGGCAAATGCTGCTTACTGGACAGCAGTTGATCTGGGGATAGCTTTGGGTTCTTTGTTTTGGGGATTTGTAGCTGCCGCTTTTGGTTTTAAAGTAATGTTTGCCTTTACTCTAATACCAGCAATACTTGCAGTTTTCACATACTATTATCATACGAGGGGCTACCGAAGTGGCTTCGCAAAATATAACTGAACACCAAACCAGGGAGATGCTTCTGGTAGAAAAGAAGAAATTTATAAATATTTTTAAAAACATGTATTGACATCTTAATAATATAGTAAGAAAATATAGTTAATGAACGTTCATAAACTATAAATATAAAAACAGCAAATCTTACTTTTCTGTTATAGTTGTAATATATAGTTAGTAAACGTTCATGCGGGGCAGCAGGGCCTCACAAATGCCGGTCTTTTCTTTGCGGTTTTTGCTTTGACAACTCTCATATGCCGTCCCTTGTCAGGTATAATTATCGACAGGACGGGACAAAAAGGTTATGATTTTAGCGTCATTATTGGTAATCTTGCCATTATCGCCGCCATGCCTGGTTTGGCGAGGGTTGCTACGTTGCAGCAGCTGGCAGTCGGAGCTGTACTCTATGGAATAGGTTTCGGTTTTATGCAGCCTGCAATGATGGCACTTTGTGTCAGCAGCGTGCCTCCCGGCAAAAGAGGTTCGGCGTATGCTACTTATGGCACTGCCGCCGACGCGGGTGTGGCTGCCGGTTCTGTGATCTGGGGCCTGGTGGCCAATGCCATGGGTTACCAAATGCTCTTCATTCTGAATATTGTTCCGGCCATACTGGCTGCTTTTGTTTATTTTACCTGGAAGCGCAGCTTTGGAGCTTCCGGCAGGGTGGCCCATAAAACGTATAATAACAGGAACCTTTAATTATTCGCGGAATTTATGTAGCCCTGAGGCCGAGTCTTGCAGGCTTTCTACTTATGATATATACTTACTGTATTGCAATAGTATGAGCTGCATCTGTTTACAAATGTATTTAAAAAAGTGAAGTTGCTTGCAAGATTATAGGAATGGGGTGATATTGCTATCAGGGCAGAAGATTTGAAACAAAAAAAGCAAACTTTTGATCGAAAAAAACAATTACTGGATAATGCAAAATTGTTATTTTATGAAAATGGCTACGATAATACGTCGATCAGGGAGCTTTCTGAGGCTAGTGGACTGAGCAACGCGGGGATCTATTATTTTTTTAAAGACAAACAGGATATCTTATTCACTATCCTGTACAACTCTGTTCGCAACCTGAACAAAGCTATAAAAACGGCTGTTTGTCAGGATGATGAGCCCCAAAAAAATATTAAAAAAATGATTGGAAACTTATTAAGGCATGTCATAGATCAAAAAATGGAGATTTACATTCTTAACCGGGAAAGCGGAAGGCTAAACCACGAGCAAACAGCGAGCATTAAAAAGAAAAGCAGGGAAGCATATGATTTGGTAAAAAATGAATTAGAAAAACTTAAAGAACAGGGGAAGCTTAAATCAACAAATTTAACACCTGCTATCTTTGCCATACTTTCTATGACAAATTGGTTTGTACGATGGTATGATCCAAACGGTTTGCTTTCTTTGGATGAGTTGGAAGACGAAATTACAATGTATTTTTTTACCGGCGTCCTTAAAAACGACGAACAAAAAGTTGTAAAATAGGGAGATAGATATGATCGAAGAAACATTGCCTGGCATACATAGAATTGAAGTGCCTCTTCCCGGGAGCCCGTTGCAGTTTGTGAATTCTTATCTGATAAAGGGGGAAGGAAAAGATCTGCTTATCGATACAGGTATGAATATAGAGGAATGCAGGAGAGTGCTGTGGTCAGCCCTCCAGCTTCTTGGGGCAGATTTGGCCAATTTGAATATTTTTATTACACACCTTCATTATGACCATTTTGGTCTTGCCCTTCCCCTATCCTCCAAGGGTTCAACAATATACATAAATGCTCCTGATGCGCTTTTTTTAGGAGATCCGGGTTTGCGGCAAAAAGCTTTAACCTATGGCAGGCTGTACGGCTTTCTCGAAGACGAACTGCAAATGGCGCTGGAGAAAAGGAATGCCTGGCTGACGAAGCTTCCCATTAAGGAAATTAAATGGGCACTGGAACATGCTGATGATGGTATTGGAAAAAACCGTTTTAAAATCATGGGCGAAGGTGATATTTTAAATGCGGGCCCGTATTTGTTTCAATGCTTGATGACGCCGGGGCATTCAAACGGCCATCTTTGCCTTTATGAACACCAAAAAAAGATTCTTTTTTCCGGGGACCATATCCTGGAGGAGATTACGTCAGCCATCTGCCTCTGGCCCGGGGAGAAACATAATCCACTATACGATTATCTGCAAAGCCTTGATAAAATATCTAATTTAGACGTTGCTACTATTTTGCCTGGTCATCGTAAAGTTTTTAACGATTGCCGGGGGAGAATCTCTCAAATAAAAACGCACCATAGGGAAAGGAATAAGGAAATTGTTTCCTGCCTTCGGGATGAAGAAATCAATGCATTTCAGATAGCTTCCAGGATTAAATGGGATATTTCCCTTCCCTGGGCACAATTTGCACCAGAACTAAAATGGATAGCCTTTGCCGAGACATTGGCCCACCTGAAATATTTGGAGGAAAAAGGCCAAATACGGGGCCAACTCAAAGGAGACACTATTTCCTACCATTGTCTGTCATAAAGATGAAGAAAAAATGGCCGATCTGCATAGCTGTGACTGCTCTGCTCGTCATAGCGATTGTTGGCATAACTGTTTTGGATGCTCCTTTAAAAACGTTTATCAACTATAGGCTAACCGGTGCATGGGTTGAAGTGCTGCTCTACCATGAGCTGGCGCCAGGGGGATCGGAGGAGTGGCCGATTATCGATCCGCAGGATTTTTATGCCCAGATCGATCTTTTGCTGGAACACGGCTGGCAGCCCCTGACCTTGGATAGATTTGCAGACTGGCTCCGGGGAGAGGAAGTTTTGCAGGGCAAAGCATTTCTGCTTACTTTCGATGATGGAGGGGAGAGCATTTATCACTATGCTTATCCCTTCCTGCTCGAAAGGAAGGTACCGGCAACGATTTTTCTCATCGCCAAATATCATGACCCAAGTAATGCCCAGGATGAAGTCACGTGGGTTCCCAAATTAACCGCCGGGCAAATCAAAGAGATGGCCGTTTCCGGTCTCATCCAGTTTCAGAGCCACTCCTATGATCTGCACAGGACAGTGGGGGACAAACCTGCGGCCCTAGCTTTGCCCCCGCCGGAGGTGCTGGAGGACTTCAAAAAATCCGCCCGGATCATTGAAACGCTGACTGGCCGGCAGGTTTTCAGCATTGCCTATCCCAGCGGCGAAATCGACGGGCAGGTCGTTGAGCTTGCCGCTGAAGCCGGTTTTGAACTGGGTTTTGTGGGCTATAGTGGGGGCCCCATAGACAAGGCCCTGCCAATGGCCGTCAAGCGCCACCCCCTGGATAATCTGCCCATAAATACCTTTATGAACTATTATGGCATTAAAAATTGACCCCATATGGTAGAATCGAAATTATAGAAAATACAAAATTGCAAAGAAAGAATAAAGATGAGACTAAATAAAGGTTTTTTCATGATTTTGGCTGCCGGTTTATGCTGGAGTACAACGGGCTTGTTTGGAACCTACCTTTTCCGCTCGGGTGTTAACCCGCTGCTTGCAGCTACAGGAAAAACCTTTTTTACGGCAGTTTTATTTTTTATTATTTTCCTCTGCAAGTACCGGCATAAATTTGTAATTCCCATCAAGGATTTTGTCCTCTTTGCTGTTTTTGGTTTTCTTAGCGTGGGGATGTTCAACTATTTTTACCTGCAGGCTATCGATCTGGCGGGTGTCTCCCTGGCAGTGATCCTGCTCTACACTTCTCCGGCATTTGTCATCGTGCTTTCAGCCTTATTTTTAGGGGAGAGGGTTACACCGCCGAGGATCGCCGCTCTGCTCTCTATCTTGCTGGGGGTATTCCTGGCGGCCGGGGGCATGACGTCCTTACAATTTACCAAGGATCCGCTTACCGGTTTGCTGATGGGCCTGGGAGCCGGCTTTACCTTCAGCCTGCTGAGCGTTTTCAGCAAATATGCCCTGAGGAAATATGATTATTTCGTCGTTATTTTTTACCTGACTTTCTTCGGCGCGCTCTTTCTGGCTTTTTTGCAGCCTCCCTGGTTGTTGTTGTATGCCAACCTGGATCTTTATGGCTATCTCTCCCTTTTGGCCATAATCATCATCTCCAACTTCCTGGGCTACCTTTTCTTTATTTACGGCCTAAAGGATCTCAAAGCCGGCCAAACGAGCATTATTCTTACCATCGAACCATTGATGGCCATTGTTTGGGCGGCTCTGTTTTTTAAGGAGAAGCTGCTGCTTTTTCAATACGCCGGGGCGGGGCTGATCATTTTTGCCATTGTTTTTCAAAATATTAAAGACACAAATGCGGAGGAAAATAGCGCTGACTGGGAGGCAATCGATCATAGCGAGGAAAACTGACAAAGATGCAAAATCGCTATACCGTTGATATGGGGGCATAAAAAGAGCCTAAACCCATCAATTTTGGCCTTATGCTTATTTTTTGCCGTAAACGTTCAGCATAGTTTTTACCGGGGTATTGCTGGGTTCTGTAGTACCGTTTCCCAGGCAGCCCGACCAGTTGCTGCCCCAGGCCCAGATCGTGCCCTCCGCGTCCAGGGCGAGGCTGTGCTCATCACCGGCAGCAACACAGATGATCTCCCGCTGCCCCAGCTCCTTGAGCATGACGGGAACGGGGCGTTTAAAGGCCGTTCCATCCCCGATCTGCCCATAGCTGTTATCGCCCCAGGCCCAGACGGCGCCGCCTTTGCCGATTGCCAGGGTATGCAGCTCCCCAGCGGCAATCGATACGGCATCCTTTACATTCATTACTTTTGTCGGTCGCAAACGATCGATGCGCGTTCCATCCCCGGTTTGCCCCGATTCATTGCCTCCCCAAGCCCAGACGGCGCCCTCCTCCTTCAAAACCACCAGATGCCCAGTGCCCATGGCAATGGCTGTAACTGCCCCTAGATCCTCTACCCGCCCGGGCTGGAGCTGCGTGCCGGTGCGGCGTCCGTTGCCCAGGTGTCCATGCTGGTTGGCCCCCCAGGTCCGTACCGTGCCGTCGATCAGCAGGGCTGCGGAACTAAAGCCAGCTGCGCTGATTGCTCCCGCCCGGTCCAGGAAAAAGACCTGGCGCACAGCCTCGCTGTTTTCTTTGGTTCCATTGCCCAGCTGGCCATAGCTGTTATCCCCCCAGGCCCGCACCGTGTTGTCGGCGCGCAAGGCTAGGCTGTGCCGCGCCCCGGCAGCGATGGCGGTAACCTTGTTCAGCTGCCTTACCTGCACAGGCTTGCTGCTGGCGAGCGTCTGCACATCAAGCTGATCCTTCTTTATCCCCAACTGATGATAGCTGTTATCCCCCCAGGCCCAAACAATGCCGTCAGATCTAAGCGCAAGGGTATGATAATCGCCTGCAGCAACAGCGATTACTTCATCCAACCCCTTGATGCGCACCGGTTTTTTGCTGTCCTGAATCGTACCATCGCCCAACTGGCCATAGCTGTTATCCCCCCAAGCCCAAACGGTGCCATCGGAGCACAGCGCCACGGAATGTTCTTTGCCGGCAGCGATGCCCACATTGCTGCCCTTCCAGGTATCTTCGGCGTCCCCCGTTGCGTAGAACATTAATAGGGAAAGGAGGGGGATAAGCAACAGCAAAAATAGTGTTTTGGAACTATATTTTGATTTCATAGTAGCCTCCCAGGACCCATTATGATATTATATTATTTAATTTACCCTATTTGGTAATAATTCCTGCTTTTTCATATAAATATTTTTACGCTGATTCCCTTGGTATTTCCTTATTTATTGGGAAAAACGACCTGTTCCGATTCCCGTTGAAATTGCTCTCATTTAAAGGAAACAGGGAATAACTGTCGAAACATATTATAGTAGAAATAGTAAAAGCTTCCGGAGGTTTTAAGTGAAACGCAAAAAAAAATCAGGAGCTATCAAACAATTTATTCAAAAAAGAAAGACACTCGCTGTTCTCCTCAGCATTTTAATAATATTGCTTTCGGCAACCTCGTTTTTCTATTTTTTCAAAAGAAATACTGCTCCGGCTGCCGCCATAATGGGGGATAACGAAAGCCTTGCCGCACAGGAAAGTCAGAAAGGCGCCGGGGAAAGTAAGGCCGCGGAGGTCTTACCCCAGGAAGAACGGAACGATAGGGAAAAGCAGATATATCCCGATCCTTTTGGCTCTCCGCCGCGTCTTTCGGGTGTTCTCCTGGATAATGAGGGAAAAGGGTATGCTATCATCGAGGTTGGAGGCCGGGCCTATGTTAAGGCAGAGGGTGAAATAATAGCAGATCTTTGGCAGGTGGAGACGATATCCAGGGATAAAGTCAAAATGGTTTCGGGGGATGAAGAGCTGGTCCTCCTTTTAGGCAGGTGAGATATACTGTTTAATAACCTGGCTAGCTATTGTAAAAAGTTGTTTCGTTTTTCTATTATCCTTCTGGGGTTGACAACCCTGCTTTTTCTCCCATTTTTACCGGGCAGTCATCAAGTTATCGCCCGGGGCAGCATTGCTAAAATGCCGACAGATCATCTGGCAGATGCAGATCATGATGCAGAGTACACATCCTCCTTTTTCCTGGCTGTCAACGAGGCAGACCTGCGGGATGTTCTTTCCCTTTTAGCCATAAATATGGAAAAAACAATCATTTTGCTCGATGATCCCTTCAGGGTGACATTTTTCATGGAAAATATCACACCTTCGAAGGCAATGGCGCTGCTGCTGCAGAAAGAGGGTTTGGATTATTTCGAAGATGATGATTGTATCCTGGTCGGCCGCCCGGAAAGGCTGAAAGAAAAGCATTTCAGCCTGATGACTCTGACCAGGTTTGATTTGTTTCATATCAGTGCAGCCGATCTCAGCCGCCTGGTTGGCGAGCTGGGGATTGCTCTCAAAGTACTTTCACTGGATACCAATCCCAGAACTGTTTGGATACAGGGCACACCCCAGGAGCTGGGAAAGGTCCGGGAGATTATTACAGCCCTGGATCGCCCGGAAAATGCTGATCCGGAGAATACAAGCCCTCTTAAGCGCATAGATCTGCAGTACTTGAATGCGGAAGCCATCAGGCCTATGATTGAACAGCTTGCCCTTCCTGCCAAGGTTATTACCATGCCGGTTAACCCGCAAACCCTTTGGGTCCAGGGGACTTCTTCGGCCATAGACCGTCTGCTGGAAATGATTGCCGTGCTGGATCTGCCGGAAAATGCCGGACATGTTGCAAAGCTGGATATGGAAAGGTTTAAATTAAATTATGTAGATGCAGATAAAATGATCTTACTTCTCAAGGAAGCAGGTATCGCCGAAGGATATATCATTCCCGGGGAGACGGCACAGCTGCTCTGGATCTACGGCCCGCCGGGCAACCTGGAAATTGCCCGCAAGCTCATTGCCGCGGCCGATCTTCCGGAAAATTCTGAACAACTGCCCTATCTTTTTATCTACCAATTTAACAATATCAGCGCAAGCGATGCCGCCGAGCGCATCGAGGAGATGGATATTTTTAACGGCGTAAAAGTGCTGAGCTTTAATTACCCCGAAATTTGCCGTGAACTACTGATCATCTGTCCGCTTCACTTAAAGGAACAAGTCTACACTGCCCTAGATCTGCTGGACGAAGCCCGCCGGCGCATCCGTATCCCTGTCGATTCCGCGGCCAAAAGGGCCACTCTGGCGGCGAAACGGGAACTGCTGGCCGAACTGACAGGCATCTCCGCCAGCAGGATGCATATTTCCGACAACCTCTCCGGGGACAGCGAGAACCCCTATTATGTCCTTTGGGTGGAAGAAACGCCGGGCAAGGTTCAGCAGGTGCGCGATATGGTGGAGATCATCGATGCCCCCCGTACCGGCAGATAAGGGCAGGAAATCGGCTACAAAAGGAGTAAAAAATATGGCCCCCAACCAGTCACCTGAGAATAAACAAAATAAGAAATATCCTGTCGATGCAGATCAGCTCCTGCGGGATACAGTAATATCGGGCGGTTCGGATCTGCACCTCACCGTGGGGATGCCTCCGCTGGCCCGTATCAACGGGGAACTCATCAGCCTTGATTATCCCATCCTTTACCCCGAAGAGCTGGAAGGGCTGGTCTCTTCCATTCTCGATCAAAAACAGAAGCAGCGCCTTCTGGAACAATGGGAACTGGATTTCTCCTATTCAGTCTCCGGGGTAGCTCGTTTTCGCGGCAATATCATGTTTCAACGCAATAGCCTCTCCGCCGTTTTCCGCGTCGTCCCCTTTAATATTCCTGATTTTGATAAGCTGGGGCTGCCGCCTGCCACCAGATCCATCTGCGAACTCAACCGGGGCCTCGTCCTGGTCACCGGGCCGACGGGAAGCGGTAAGTCCACCACCCTGGCTGCACTGATCAATATCATCAACCGGGAACGCTGCGAAAATATTGTTACCGTGGAGGATCCTATCGAATTCTTGCATAAACATATCAAATCCACGATACGGCAGCGTGAAGTGGGCATCGATACCCATTCCTTTGCCGATGCACTGCGCCATGTTTTGCGCCAGGATCCGGATGTGATCCTCATCGGCGAGATGCGCGATCTTGACAGCATCGCCATTGCCCTGACCGCGGCAGAAACAGGCCACCTGGTCTTCTCCACGCTCCATACCCAGACGGCGCCTCTCACGGTCAGCCGTATCGTCGACGTTTTCGCGGACCACCGCCGGGAACAGGTGCGCCAGCAGCTGGCTAATTCCCTGCGGGCAGTCATCTGCCAGCAGCTCATCCCCACTGCCGATGGCAAGGGCAGGGTGGCTGCCGTGGAATTTATGGTGGATTCCCCGGCGGTTCGCAACATGATTCGTGAAGGAAAAGACCATCAGCTCTATAGCGCCATCCAAACCGGGCAGAGCCTGGGGATGCAGACCCTCGACAGGGCCCTTTTCGATCTCTATAAAAATAGCACGATTACCAGGGAGGTTGCTTTGGAGTATTGTGTCGATCGGCCTGAGATGGAGCGTCTGTTGGGCCTGGTCGGGCCCGGTTCAGGTCCGAAACCGCGCAGCAGTTCCTGGCGCGGGTAAGCTGCCTCCGATTATCCCTCAGGGCGGTGAGATGAATGCCCCTTTTTGCTTATGAAGTGTTCACAAAGTCAGGAGAGCTCCTGACAGGGCGGCTGGAAGCGGCAGACGAGTTTGCAGCCGCCGATGATTTGCGCAGAGTTGGCCATACCGTCATCGATATTGACGAAGTTAAGCTTTCTTTTTTTCAGGGTTCATTTAAAGCAAGGGTCAAGGCCTCAACGGGGGATCTGAGCCTTTTCAGCCGCCAGTTGGCCGCCATGCTGGATGCCGGCGTGCCTCTGACCCGCTCGCTCTTTACCCTTAGCAGCCAGACGACCAACAAAGGGCTGGGGCGGATCCTGGAACAAATTGCCCGCAATGTGGAAGGCGGGATGAATTTTACCGATGCCATCAGTGCTTACCCGAACATCTTTCCCTCTATTTTCACCGGCATGGTCAAAGCCGGGGAGGTAGGAGGGACCCTGCAGGAATCCCTGGTGCGCCTGGCCGATCAACTGCAAAAAGATAAATTTTTACGGGATAGCATCCGCTCCGCCACTTTTTATCCCATGGCTATCGGCATCTTTTCCATATTAATTTTGTTGGCGATGCTTTTTTTCCTCGTTCCCGTCTTTATGGGTTTTTTCCCGCCGGGGATGGAGCTGCCCCTCCCGACGAAAATCGTCGTGGCCATGTCGAACTCCCTGCGCAGCATCTGGTATCTCTGGTTTTTGGCGGTTTTTCTTCTGGTGATGCTTGCCCGCTCCTATCTGCATAGCGCTGCAGGCAAACGCAGGTGGGATCAGGTAAAATTTCGTATCCCCCTTTTTGGCCCGCTGCTCCACCGGGCGGTCATCGCCCGCTTTTCCCGGACTCTTTCCACTCTTTTCGGCGGGGGTATCCCCGTGGTGCAAGCCCTGGAAGCTGCCGGAGCGGCTACGGGAAACAGCCTGGTGGAAGAAGCGGTCAGAGAAGCCGCGGAAAAAGTCCAGGAGGGAAAAAGCATTGCCGGCCCCTTGGGCGAAAGCCCGGTTTTTCCGCCGATGGTAACACAGATGGTGGCCATCGGTGAGGAAACGGGCTCCCTGCCCGATCTGCTCAACCGCATCGCCGAGTTTTTTGAGGATGAGGTGGCCGTCATGACCAAAGGGCTGACCGGCATGATCGAGCCGCTCATGCTCATCATGGTGGGGCTGTCGGTGGGAACCATGCTGCTTTCCCTCTATATGCCCATCTTTACCGTCGTAACACAGGGGATGTGATCGGTGTAACCAGTGATAACCGCCTGGAGAAAGCAGTGCAGCTCTATCTGCAGGAAGAAAGCAAGGAAAGGCTAAATGGCGTCTGCGAAGCCGCCGGCGGCCTGGTGCATCATTTTGCCCGGGCTTATTCCGGGGGCCGGGTGGATGAGGATCTGCTGCAATCTGCCTATGAAGGCCTGCTCAAAGCAGTGCGGCGCTACGATCCCTCCCGGGGCGCAAGTTTTTCCACCTTGGCTTCTGCTTATATCGGCGGCGAGATCCGTCATGAGCTGCGCCTGAAAAATGCTTTTGACCGGCCCAAATGGGTCGTGGAACTGCAAAAGAATATTCTTGCCGCCGCCGACAGACTTCTGCAGGAAAAAGGCCGGCCTCCCTCCCTGCAGGAGATCTCCCTGGCGGTCAACATACGTGAGGAAGGCGTAAGGGAGGCGCTCAAGGCCGGGTATCTCCCCTTTGATGAGCTGGATATTGGGCAAATCAGGAATATAAGTTATGTCAATTTCCAGCTGCCCATTGAAGACAAGATCCTGCTCAGCCAGGCTTTGGAGCAGATTAACGCCCTGCAGCGCCGTGTCATCGAGCTGCTCTTTTATGATGGCCTTACGCAAAAGGAGACGGCCCAAAAACTCGGTACCAACCAGCGGCGGGTATCCCGCCTGCTGCACAAAGGCCTGGCAGCATTGGCAAAATTTATTTCCGGTTGAAAAACGAACTAACAGGAGCCTGGATTCATGAGCATTTTTTTTACGAACAGCATTGCCGGAGTGGAGATCGATTATGGAGAACTCCGCGTCGTAGAACTGGGGGGCAAAAGGGGCGCCCCCGAACTGCTGAACTGGGGCCGCGCCCCCCTGCCTCCCGGGGCAATCAAGGACGGTTTCATTCTGCAGCCCCAGGCGGTGGGGGAGGTCCTGGAGCAGCTTTGGAAGGAAAGAAAGATAAAAAGCCGCAATGTTATCTTTGGCGTCTCCAACCAGGAAATCATCGTCCGTTTTGCCAATTTTCCCCCGGTGCCCGAGGAAAAACTGCAAAAAATGATTCGCTACCAGGCCCGGGATCTGCTCCCCGTTTCCATCGAACATTCGATCATGGATTTTTCCGTCATCGGCACTGCCGGCGAAGGCAAGGATGTCTCATCGGAGGTGCTCATCGTCGTGGCGCCCAAGGAGATGATCGAAGCTTTTCTGCAAGCAGGCAGCCGGGCCGGGCTTACGGTCAGGGATATCCATGTTACCACCCTTTCCCTCATCCAACTTCTGCCTTCTCCGCCGCCCGAAGGCGCTACGGCCTTTCTGGGCCTGAACAATGGATCGAGCACCTTGCTGCTGACGGCGGCCAAGGCGCCGCGCCTTGCCCGCTATCTTTCTTCCGGTTTGCAGGAGGTGGCGGAACAACTGGGATGTTCACTGCAGGAGACGATCGATCGAGCAGGGGCCGGTCCGGGAGAACCTTTCCCGGAAGCTTTTGTCGATTGGGCCGAATCATTGCTGGGGGATATTCGCTCCTCCATCCAGTACTATGAGGCCCAGCCCGGGATGGCCGCTCTCAGGCAGATCATCTTGGGGCGGGGCGCCCGCGTCGAAGGCTTCCCCGGCCAGTTATCCGATATATTCAGCATGCCCGTTTCCCTGGCCGATCCGTTGCAGTTCATCAGGAAGGCACGCAAAAACGCAGTGGACTTTGCCGGGGAAAGCATCGATTACAGTGCCAGTTTTGCTCTGGCCCGGGGCGGATTGGGGGAATAAAAATAAAAACGATCAGCCTTTTGCCTCCCGAGAAAAAACAAACACTGCTCATGGCCAGGATAAAAACAAACCTTATGCTGGCAGGGGCGGCGCTTTTGTTTCTTTTTTTTCTGCTCAGCGGCCTTGTCTCCCTTTCTGCCCAAAAGATCAACAGCAAAACACAGCTGATTGTTCATCAAAGATCACTGCTGCAACAGGAAATTGCTTCGCTGAAAGAATATGCCGAGATGCGCGAGCGGGTCGAATCTACGGATAAATTGCTGGAAAAGTGTATCGGCACGGAACCCGATTGGCACTCCCTGCTGTCTTCCCTTGCCCTGGCCGTCTCCCGAGAGGCACAGCTCACCAGCCTGGCACTCTCCTATGAGGGCAGCGCAGGTGAACTTTCTTTGCAGGGCTGTGCCGCCGGCCATGATGCGGTGGCCTCCCTCATGGAACGTCTGGAAAAGTTTGAGGAACTGGAAGATATACGCTGCCTTTATACCACGGAAACCGGAAGCCCGGAACGCCCGGAGGTCCAATTCGAACTCACTGCTTCTGTTTTACCCGGAACAGCCGGCGGCGGCAGGAAGGAGATGTCCTGATTCTGTGAAACTGAAGATTTTCCGGAAAGATAAGATGCCCTACCTGCTGCTGATCGTTATGCTGATCGTTTTCCTGCTCCTTTGCCATAACCGGCTGGCTTCCTTAAACGCCACCCGGGAGAACCTTCTGCTTCAGGAAAAAGCGCTGGCCAGGGAGGAAGAACACCTCCTTACCCTGCGGCAACTGGAAGAGGAAGGACCCGGTTTCCAGTTGCGGCTGGAACGTTTCGAAAATCTTATACCCGAAGAAATGGCCGGCTGCCGGCAGATATCTTCTCTGCAAAAGATAACGGCCCTCAGCGGGATGCGCTTGCTTCAGGCAGATTTTGGCGACGAAAAAGCCGGTGACGGCTACGTGGAAGTACCCCTGGAACTTTCCCTGGAGGGCTCATTCGGGGCGGTGCAAAAATTGCTGCTGTCCATGCGGGAAGGCAAACGGGCATTCCGCATAGACGATCTGCAGATCATTGGGGGACAAGAAAGTGTCCCGCTCAGCGTAGTCCTTAAAGCCGGTACTTTTTACCGGCCCTGGGCGCCATTGCCATGAAGGCCCTATTTATATGAAGGTTCTTCCTGAAGGATCTTCATTTTTCCAATAACCTTCGGTTAAGGGCAAGACCTTCGCTGCGCTTCGGATGGCGGAACTTTAAATGATTAACGCAATCAGGCGGTGTTTTTATGAGGGAATTTACCAAGAAAAAAATGCTGGGCGATCTTCTGGTGGAGACGGGTTGTATAACCAAGGAACAGTTGGGGGAAGCCTTGCGCTACCAAAGAGAAAGAAGCAAGGAAGGATCGCGCATCCTCGTGGGGCAGGCCCTCAGCGATCTCGGTTTCTGCACGGAGGAAACCATTACCAGGGCCTTGGCCGGCAAGGCGGGTATTCCCTATATCAGCCTGCAGCAGCACTCCCTGGACAGCGCCGCCGCCAACCTCATCGCGCCGGAACTGGCCCGGCGTTACAGCGCCCTGCCCATCGGTTTTGAAAACAACAGGCTGCTGGTGGCCCTCAAGCACCCCTCCGATATTATCGCCCTGGACGATCTGCGCATTATCACCGGCTATGAGATCAAGCCCGTCATCGTGCCCGACAGCGAGCTGACAGCGGCCATCGAACAATTCATCCGTTCCACCGCCGAGGTGGAACAGGAGGAAGAAGAGATGCCGGAAGAGCCGGCGGCAACGGAAGAGTCGGAGCTTAGGCCCGCCGTTCAGTTGGCCAACCAGATTTTGCACCAGGCTGTGCGTTCCCAGGCCAGCGATGTGCATATCGAACCCCTGGAGAAGAGCATGCGTGTGCGCATGCGCATCGACGGCGTCCTCCATGAGGTTATGCAGCAGGGCGCCCGCATACATCCGCCCCTGGTCTCGCGCCTCAAGGTGCTGGCCGGCATGGATATCGCCGAGCGCCGCCTGCCCCAGGACGGGCGCATGACCATGAAGATCGATAACCGGACGATAGATATCCGCGCCGCTACGCTGCCCACCGCTTACGGGGAGAAAATCACCCTGCGCATCCTGGATAGGGACGCCCGGCTCATCACCCTGCAGGAGATGGGTTTTCCGGAGGTGCAGCTGGAAAAATATAATCGGATCATGCATCTCCCCTACGGATTTATCCTGGTTACCGGTCCCACCGGCAGCGGAAAGAGCACTACCCTCTATGCCACCCTGTCGGTGCTGAACTCCGTCGATCGGCATATCATCACCCTGGAAGATCCGGTGGAGCGGCGGTTGGACGGCATCAACCAGATCCAGATCAACCTGCGGGCGGGGCTCACCTTTGCCTCGGGCCTGCGCTCCATCGTGCGCAACGACCCCGATGTGATCATGGTGGGGGAGATCAGAGATCATGAATCGGCCCGCATCGCCGTGGAATCGGCTCTCACCGGCCACCTGGTTTTGGCCACTTTGCATACCAACGATGCGGCCGGCGCTATTACGCGGCTGGGCGACATGGGCATCGAGCCTTACCTGACCGCCTCCTCTGTCGTGGGCGTGGTGGCCCAGCGCCTTGTGCGCCTGCTCTGCCCCCACTGCCGTGAAGAAGAAACGTTGCCCGCGGCCGATGTGCTGGCCAGCGTTCCCGATTTTCCCCTGGACGATGGGGAGGAGAGCGTAACCCTCTATCACCCCAAGGGCTGCCTCCGCTGCAGCAATACGGGCTACAAGGGGCGCACCGGCGTCTACGAACTCCTCGTCTTCAGCGAAAATATCCGCCTGCTGACCCTGGAGCGGCGTTCCACTCAGGAAATCAAGGAGGCTGCTGTACAGGAGGGGATGCTCACCTTGCGCCGGGATGGCCTGGATAAAGTAAAGCGGGGGCTCACTTCCCTGGAGGAAATGATACGCGTGGTCGTCTAGAAATACCGCGCAGGGTAGTAATAAAGTATGTTTTCAAAACGCATCGAGATCG
>CAZAQM010000017.1:12000-19300 GCA_964487385.1 uncultured Dethiobacter sp. | reverse complement strand
GTGTTCCCACCCAACTGGATGAATAACCAAGCGGGAGGACAAGGATTTCCGTTTCAGGAAAGCGCCCCGGGGTATAGCTGATATGGGAGAGGCCAATATCGGCCAGGCCCTGCTCCACTCCATCTGCCGTTTGAGGCGCGGTAAGGATTGAACCGCCTGCTGCATAAGTAATTTCCACTCTACCGCCAGACTTTTCCTCGATTTCCTTCATCATCTCTCCCATCAGTTCCGACGCCACATGAGCAGGAGGCAGGTAGCAGGAAGCGGTCAAATAAATGACCTCTTCAGGTGTTTCCGGCGAACCCTGCTCTGGTGTTTCGGGCGTGGTTCCGGGTGTGCTGCTGGAACAGCCGCAGAAAAACATGAGAACTGCGACAAGCACTAGGGACATTAAAACGGTACTTCTCTTCTTACTCAAATCTCTTTCCCCCTTTTTTTTTAAAGATGCCAAACCAATTTACTTACAATGTTTTATATTCTACAAATTATATAAAGTTCCTTCTGAAAAAAAAAAAATTTGAACAACTGTTCACAATATAATTATGTTTCTTTTAGCAAAATGATTTCAATAAAAACAATAACCTTTTAACATTTACAGAACAATGCTCCAATGATATGTCAGTATTTTTTTCCCTTCATTAATGTATATATGAAACAGATGACCGTTTTATGCTGTATCGGAGGGACGGGGATATTGACACACGATGATAAGGCGCCTGTTTAAATCAAGGTAATGCCAAAAGAAAGCAAAATTAATTTGATATATGTTCATAATTCTGTATAATAAATGATAAGCGCTTAAGGCGCAGGTTTGCCAACGAAAAAATGAAAAGAAAAAGTTGGAGGGATAAACATGAAGATTGCCGTAGCAAGCGAAGGGAATATGGTTACGGAGCATTTTGGCCATTGCGCAAATTTTAATATATTTGATGTCGAGGGCGGCAAAATTGTCCACACTGAATCGCTGCCCAATCCCGGTCACAGGCCGGGCTTTTTGCCCAATTTTCTGAACGAGCTGGGGGTGAAGGTGATCATTTCCGGCGGCATGGGGGGAGGCGCTGTGGATATCTTTAATGAAAAGGATATCGAAGTGATCATCGGCGTGCGGGGAAGTGCCGAGGATGCTGTCGCCAGTTATTTGAAAGGCACGTTGGAATCTACGGGTTCGGTCTGCCATCAGCACGAGCATGACGATGGATGCGGGGAGGCCTAGGCAGCATGCATTAACGAAATACAGCGGCCGATCCTGCCTGAGGGGTGACAATGATGCGGCGGGCTGTTTCGGTGCAGGCATCCATGACGCCCCGAATGGAGGCATCATCGGGGGGATGAAGAAAAATAGAGGGTGCAGGCAAAATAATGGGCTTTATGCCGCTTAGGCTGCTAAAGCCATTTTTTCTTGGAGGCAGGATATTTTAACTGCCTGTCGAAATTAAAGTACTGGGAATTTCAGAAGAATTATTGCAGGGAAGATGAGGAGGCCGGATATATGGCAAAGCTACCGGATTATGTGGGACCCTGCGCATTTGGTATTAAAATTGGCGTGATCACGCCCGGGTGCGATCTGCCTGGTATGATCCTGGAGGCCCTGAAGCAATGTGACAAAGACGATCTTCTCGATGATGGGGATGTCATCTGCGTCACAGAATCGGTTGTGGCCAGGGCACAGGATAATTTCGTTTCCACTGCTGAAATCGCAGCCGAAATGCAGGAAAAATACGGCGTTAAACCCAATAGCAGGCTTGGCGTTCTTTTTCCCATCACCAGCCGCAACCGATTCGCTCTTATTTTGAAGGGTTTGGCAAAAGCCGTGCCCGAGGGGGAAGTAATCGTACAATTTTCTTTTCCCTGTGATGAAGTGGGCAATATGATCGTAAAGGCTGATTTTGCCTGCAGCTGCCAAAGCGATGCCGAGTTTTCCTATGAAGAGATCAGGGACAAATGCGGGCATCCCGTTACCAATATTGATTATCCCGGCTACTATCAGGAAATAATTGAGGCTGAGGGCGCCGGGGCAAAAATATTTTTCTCCAATAATCCTGAAGCGATCACTGCCCACCGGCCCGATTGCCTGATCGTTTCCTGCGTTCACGATCGCCGGGAAAAGTTGAAGATATTTGAGGACAAAGATTTTCGCACGATTACCCTGCAGGATATCTGCAGCGATCCCCAAAAGCCGGCCTGGTCGGAATGGGGACTCCTGGGCAGCAACATGTCCTCGGATAACCTGCTCAATCTGGCCCCCCAAAATGGCGACGTCTTTGCCGGGGGTGTGCAAAAAGCGATTGAAGAACAGCTCGGCAGGAAGATAGAGGTAATAATTTACGGGGACGGGGCCTACAAGGATCCGGCTTCGGGTATTTACGAACTGGCCGATCCACAGCCCAGCCTGGGCAGCACGCCGGCTTTTAGGGATGGGCGGCTGCGCGAAGGTGTAAAATATAAGATGTTGGCGGATACGGCCTATGCCGAGGGCAAATCGCCGGCGGAAATAGAGAAGATGCTCGCCGATATCAAGCAAAAGGGGCATGGACAGGACGAAATAGTCAACGAGGGGACGACGCCGCGCAAGCTGGAGGATATCATCGCCAGCCTGGCCGATTTGGTGAGCGGCTCCGCCGATGCAGGCACCCCCCTGGTTTTGGTCAAAGGGATCTTCAACGAACGATAGCCTTCGGCATTCTTGCCTGTTGGCACGTGATAATTTTTCAGGCTCTGTCCGGCAGCCCGGGACGATAGAAATGAAGCAAGCCTTTGGGGCAGAAAGGGTGAAGCTGAAAATGTATCTGCAACATCAGTACCGGCCGGGCCGGAGATGGCTGGCCAGGTTGCCGTATGGGGCGGATTTGCTGGAGGCATTGGAAAAGTTTGCCGCAGAACAAAATATCCGGGCGGGGCAGGTGCAGCTCATCGGGGCCGTGAGCAGGGCGGCGCTGGGCTTCTACGATCAGCGCCACCAGGAATACTGGACCTCCTATCACGAGGAAGCCCTGGAGATCCTGCACTGCACCGGGAATATCAGTATTCGGGATGGAAAGCCTATGGCGCATCTGCATATTACCCTAGCAAACAGATCCCGTGCCGCCCTGGGAGGCCACCTCATGCCGGGAACCATCGTTTTTGCTGCCGAGGCAGCGATAGAGGAGCTTCTTGGTCCGGAGACGGTGCGAGGCCATGATCTGCAGACGGGCCTGTACCTCTGGGAAAAATGAAATACCGCAAAATAAACAGGGATATTTTTTACCTGAAACTTAAAGAAGAAATCGATAATTTTCCCCATAAATTTATTCTTCTGGAAAGGCTGTTTTCTGCCGCCGGGCGGCCCGGCGCCGATCTGCCGGCTTATCTGCAAAGCCCGGAAGGCAGGGCCGCCTTTCACGATGCCATGGCAGAGCTGATTTCTGAAGGGCTTATCACACCGGTCGGCAGCAAACCCCATACGCCTCAGGGCCTGTATTTAAAATACAGGAAAAAAAGCAGTGTACAGAAAAAGGATGACGGGTTGGCAGCACAAATAATCAGGAATATCGAGCCGCCGGCAGCGGTGGACCACTACCTGAAAAATCCCCGGGACTACCTTTCCGACCGGGAAATTATTGCTGTTATTTCCCGCTTTCTTCGCAGCAGGGAAATGGATTTTTTGACGACAGGCGAGCGGGCTTATGAGCTTTTCGGCGATGAGAAGTTTTTTAAAGGGGCGGGCAAAAAGAGAAGCCGCGGCGAAACCGTTCTCAGAAGACTCGGCCTTACCTATGCGCAGATCGGCTGCCAGGAGACCGCCGAACCTTTTTTTAGTTTCCAGAAAAAAGATTTTCATCAGTTGGTTTCCAGGAAAATTTACATCGTTGAAAACAAGGACACCTTTTGGTCATGCAAGCGAATGATGATGGATCGCCCTTCCGGCATCGAAATGGATATGCTCGTTTACGGTGAAGGGAAAAAAATAATCAGCAGTTTTCAGTTTATGAAGGAATATGATCTCAGGCCCCGGGGGGACAAAAGGGACACGGTTTTCTATTTCGGGGACCTGGATGCGGAGGGGATCAATATCTACTGCGAACTGGCCGGCGCTTATGCGGAGTACAGGATAGAGCCCTTTTGCTTGGGATATGAGGCGCTGCTGGAGATTGGCCTGCAAAAAGATCCCGTCAAAACCCCCAAAAAGCAGACCTTCAAGTTGGAAAACATGGAGAGCTTTGTTAAAGCATTTGCCGGGGATACGGCAGCAAAACTAAGAGAGCTTCTGCTGGGGGGCTTCTATATACCCCAGGAGGCCCTCTCGGCGGCGGAAATAAAAGAAAGGTTTGGAAGGGAAAAGGATGATCGATCCTGGAATTGATGCCCGAACAGGCGGGCGGGACGAACTGCTGGCACGGGAGATCATACAGGAAAATACGGGGGAAAGAGATGCGGAGATTGCCCTCGTGGAGGATTTTCTGCAGGAGATCGAGCTCAGGTTGGAGCAGATCAAGATATACCAGCCGATCATGGAGATGCTCCGCCGGCGCAGGGCGGAGGAACTTTCCATGCTGATTCCCGAGCTCTGCTTTTTAACCCTTTCCTATTTGATTTATGAAGGGAAGCTGCGGCACAGGGGCATCACATTCCGGCAACTGGAAGATTTTATGGGCAAAGCCCTGCCGAGAATCCTGCCCGGGAAACCGGAGCCGGAGGCCATCAGAGAGCTGACCGCAGGAATACTGGATGGGATACAAAACGGCGGCCGAAATTTTATTTTAAAGACCTACAGCATTGCCGGCGGGAAATATAAGGAAAAATATGTCAAGCTCCTCGATATCAAGCAGTCCGGGGATGGGGTGCTAAACTACCATATTACTGAGCAGGGGGTGGATTTTTACCTCAGGACGAAAGAGTTTCCCGAGGAAACAAAAATCACCATCAACCTGCTCCTTTTCCAAAAGCAGATGGAAAAGGGCGCCTTCGGCTTTGCCTATGAGACGGTGAGAAGGCTCAATATGGAGGTGCAGAAGAAAAAAGACCGCAAACATACCCTGCTGGAATCCCTGATGTACGGGCACCTGGACTATGGCGAGGCTTACAATAATTATCATCAAAGCATTGTCACGCAGTTTGAAGAGGAAGCGGAGCTGTTTAACACTGCGGTCAGAAACGTCAGGAGCGCTTTTGGTGAATATGTGGAAAGAATTCAGAGGGGCGAAGCCACCAGGAAGGAAACCCGCACTTTTACCCTGATAAAAATTATTGAAAAGGAAATCAGCTGGGCACAGACGCTGCACACCGAGCTGTTAAGGGAAGCAGTCGGCTTTACCAGGGAATATGACAAAGTGCTGGAGATGAGAAGAAAAGCCATCTTTACCGAGAGGTTCAATTTTCAGGGGGAATTTGAAAAACTGATGGCCCAAAACGCCAATCCCGCACTCCTTAAATATTTATTTGAACCCCTGATGAATCCCCATGTGGGCAAAAGTTTCAATCCTTTGCGGGCCCTGGAGCCCCAGCGCCTGGTCAGGGGGGAACAGACGGCGAAAGAAAGCTCGGAAAAGGAGGTCCCCGTCGACAGGGTGACCGTCGATGAGCTGACCCGCCGCCGCGTCAGGGAAAATTTCGTTTTTTACGCGGCGAGGCTGCTGGAGGCTTTGGAGGGTCCCGAACGGCAGGTTTCCCTGCCGGAGCTTTGCAGCGCTTTAATGGGAAGGTATACGGAGGATAGCGTCTATAATGGGGATTTCGTCAGTTTTCTGCTCGAAATAAACCGGGATAAGGAAATTGGCGCATACCAAAAAACAATTAATTTTGCCGATGGTCAGCTACGCCTGGACGAAGAGCTGAAAACGGTGGAAGAGGTTTTTGCCCGGGCGGCACTTGCCGCCAAACTCCAAGGGAAAATTAACCATGTCACGGTGCGCAGCTTTCCTGAAGAGGAAATAGAGCTGCTGCCGGGCCTGAAGATAACAAAGATGATCTTTACGGGAGAGTATAAATGATCTTTGCGGGTGGAAACGAAGTGTTGGACGATGCCCTGGACCTTTTGAAAGCTCTTTTGCAGGGCGAAGAGGTGAGCAGAAACAAAAATGCCCTTTTGTTCGAAAAATACCGCTACAGCACCGATGTGGAGGAGATGCTCCGGCATATTGCCGCCAGGTTGGAGCTGCGGGTTTATTCCGGCAATGACAGGCTTTTTATTTGCCCGGAGGCGGGCAGCAGGCTTTTTGGCTGGACAAACGAGGAGCTGCGGGACAAGATCAGCTATATCTATACGAACAGCGAGCTATATACCGGTTATTTCATTATTATGACCCTGATAACGCTGTTTTACCGGGAAGCCTATCCCGATACGCCGGTGGCCTATATCAAGATGAACGATCTTTTGGAAAACGTCTCCGCAAGGTTTGAAACATTGCTGAAGATGGAAGATCTGGAAACGGTCAGCCGGGAAAATCAGTTTGACTTTGCCGAGATCTGCAGGGTCTGGCAGAGGCTTCCCGATGCCAGGGAATGGGTTTCCGGCGGGAAAAATGACAAGGTTGCCTTTGTGGAAAACATCTGCAGATTTTTAAACAGCGAAAAACTAATTGTCCTCGATGCAAACCAGAGAATAATTTATCCCACAGAGCGGTTTAAGACGATTATCTGGCAATATTACGAAGAAAGGGATAACCGCAAGGATCTGCTCTCTTTTGTGAAGGAATTGGAGGTTGGCGGCTAGTGCCCCATATCAAAAGTATCAGGCTGACCAATGTGCATTTTAATAACGCCACTCAGTTCTTTGATGATTTTACGATGGAACTGGGAGGCAACAATATGGCCTACGATCTGGAAAATGGCGGCGGCAAATCCCTGCTGCTGCTCATGGTCCTGCAGACGGTTCTGCCCAAATCCTTCCTGAGAAGGGAAAAACCTGTCAGCTTGCTGTTTCAGGGCGGGAAGGAGCGCACCTCCCACGCGGTGGTGGAATGGATTTTGGAAGAAGGGAGCGGCTACAAATATCTGCTGACCGGTTTTTCCGCCAGGAAGAGGAAGGGTTCCGGCGAACCGGCGGAAGCAGGGCTGTCGGAAGAGGAAAAAATCCTGCAGGCCGTGGATATCGAGCACCTGAACTGGTATGCTTTTTATAACGACAGCCGCCAGACAGGGATAAGATCCGTTCCCCTGGCCGGGGAGGAGGCCGGGAGAAAAACCTATGCGGGCTTCGAGGATATTCGCCGCTATATCCAGCAGATGAAACAAAAAAGCCTGCCGGCGGATACCTATGATCGCATCGAAAAATATCAGAGCTTTCTCGCCGCCCATAATATCATTGCCGCTGAATGGAATATCA
>CAZAQM010000017.1:0-11990 GCA_964487385.1 uncultured Dethiobacter sp. | reverse complement strand
GCGGGGAAAACAATATCGAATCATATTTCCGCCAGAACAATACTTCGCGGAAGCTCATCGAGAACCAATTCGTTAAAATCGTGGAGGATATGGAAGCGCTGAACAAGGGAGGAAGAAGCGGCGATGAGAGCCTCCTGCTGGCCGAAACCCTCATCGAGATCAGGATCCGGCTGGGCGAGTATCTGCGCCTCAGGGAACATCTGGCCGAGTTTGAGAAAATAAAGGAATACTACAGCGAGTTTCAAGGCAGAAATGAGCTCCTTTTCTCTGCTTTCCGGGAATACGAGGCCTGTAAACAGCAGGCTGCCTCCATCAGGAACCTGATCGGAAACAGCTTGCAAATGCTGGAAAAGGAAGGGGCGGAAGTTAACGCCAAGAGGGATTACCATCTTGAAAAGAGCCGGGAGGGCAGACAGCATAAAAAACTTCTGCAAGCAGGGCTGATCAACCATGAAAAGGAAGGGCTGCTGGCAGAAAAGGAAATACTGGCGCAAGAAAGGGAGCGGCTAGCCCATCTTCACGGCGAGCTGGAAACGGAGCTGAACCGTCTGATGACCCTGGAGGGCTACGGGGAATACCGCGCCATGAAGGAAAACCTGCATAAAACAAGAAAACGCCTGCAGGCCATGGAAAAAGACGGGGATCTTTTGCAGGCCGATTACCGGAGGGCAGGGGGCAGGCTGCGCTTTTCGCTGGAAAAACTCTGCCGCCAGCTCGCTCTTTCCCTCAAACAAGGCCAAAAGTCCAGGGAGGAGCTGGAGGGCGAACAAGCCGAAAAACGGCAGGCCCTGCTTAGCGGGGTGGAAAGGGCTTCCCGTTTGCAAGGGGAGATGGAACGCCTGGCGGAAGAAAAAGGGGAACTAGGCAAGAAGCAAAAGGATCTGCAGGATCTTTTCCTGGCAAAGGGGGAAATGGAGGCCGTTGTATCCCCAGAGCGCCATGCCGCCGGGCTGGAGGAGGCTCTGAACCGCCTCCGGGCGGAGGCCGGCCTTCTCAGCGAACAAAGGGAAGCCCTCGAGGTGCAGATCCCCGCCCTGGATCTCCTGGTGGCAACGATTGAAGGCGATATCAAAAAAAGCCTGGAAACAAAAAAACAGTATGATCACCGGCTCAAAACATACAAAGAGGCACTACTCGCCCTGGAACAGAAAGCAGCCGGTTTTGGCCAAAACACCCTTGGGGAATATCAGGGGGCACTGGAACTGCTCATCGACAAGGAAAGCCTGCAGAAGCTGGAAAAAGAGCTGGAAGCAGGAAGGATGAGGCAGAAAAAACAGCTTTCCGGGGAGTGGGGCTACTATGTGCCCCATGAAAGGATCCTGACTCTGGCGGAGCTGCTGGGCAGCAAATGTGAATTCGTGAAAACGGGGATTGCCTGGATTGCCGAATCCGCACCCGGGGAAAAGGAAGCGCTTTTGCAGGAGATGCCCTACCTGCCCTTTGCCGTTATTGTCGATAGAATCTCCTTTGAAAAGTTAAAGGACGGCAGGCTGAAACCGGATTTTCCCTCGGACTATCCCGTGCCCATTGTCAATCTGGAAACGGTGCGGCGGGGGAAAGACAGCGCCGGGGAAGAAGTCTTCTATATCTGCAGCTTTGCTGATTTGCTGCTCAGCAGCAGCCGCTATGAAAAATATATGGAAAAGATCGATGAGGCCCTCAAAGCTTTGGAGGGGGAAATCGCTGCCGCCGGGGAAAGGATAAAGGAGTTAAGGGCCGACTTGTCCGTATTGGATACTTTTTTTGCTAATTATCCCGCTGCGTGGGTTGATGGCTGTGAGCTGGGCTTTAAAGCTGCGGAAGAAGAAATAGCCGCGTATCAGAAACGGCAACGGGAGGCCGGCGCGGAGAAAGAACGGCTCCTGCAGGAAAAAGCGGCCTTGGCCGGCAAATTGGAAGAATTCTCCGCACAAGTGGCAGAATGCAGCGAGAAGATTGCCAGGCTGGCGGAGAGCAGGCAGGTTGGCCAAGATCTGGAAAATGTCAGGGCAAAGCTGCGGCAAAAAAAAGAAGAACAGGGGAAGGCCCAAAATACCATTGCCTGTATCAAAGCTGCCATCGATGCCCTGGAGCAGCAAAAGAAAACTGCCGATGAGCGGATAAGGCAGTTGACGCTGGAGCTGCACGATGCCATCAAAGAAAAAGAGCTTCTCTTCAGTTTTGAGGAAATAGAAAATGATGGGCCCATTGCGACTGTGCGGGCCGAATACAGGGCTTTGGAGGAGGCGGCTGGCGGAAGGACCGGCGAGGAAAGGGATCTGAGGGAGCGCCTGGATGAATATGCGGCCAGGCTCAATGGCATGAAAGCAAAAATCCTCAGGGACTATGGGGGCGATTTGCAAAAGATCGAAGAAGAGGAAGAAAAAAGCGCCGCGCCGCTGCTCATCCCCGGGCAGGGCGCCATAGAGGAGGCCAGAAAAGGCCGGGAAAAGAACGCCGAAGAGTTAAGGGCGGCGGATGAAAATTTAACAAAGATAAAACTAAAAATCGAAAGAGCAGAGGGAAAACTGGAAGAGATTTTAAAAGATTTTCCCGGGGAAAGACACGGCGATCTGCCCCGCTACGACAGCGCAGCCCGTTTCAAAGAAGAAATCAAATCCGTTGAACAGCTTATTGCCGGCCATGAGGAGGAGTTGAAAAGGGCCGCTGAGGAACTGGAAAGAATCAGAAGGGAAAACGATCGTTTGCAGAGCCAGGCCGAAGATTACGCCGCTTTCATGGCCAGGGAAGGGGTAGCAGATGACGGCTCATCAGCCGCTGAGAGAAAAGATTTCCGGCAATTTGAAAAGGAATTTTACCGCTTGCAGGACGATATTGCCCGACAATGTGACGCCTGGGAGGAAAGGGTAAGGGCAATCGATATGGAAGCCCGGGAATTTATCATCCGCGAGCCCCTGGAGGAACTGGGCAAAATCAGCCGGCCGCAAAGTGCCGGAGAGTGCCGCCGGAGAAAGGATGCTTTTGCTGAATATCTGGCGGGCATTGCCGAACAGATGCAGAAGATCGAAAGCGATATCATACAGCTGGAACAGTACCAGCAGGATTTTACGCGCCGCTGTGTACAGAGAGCCGAACTGGTGCTGGGGCACCTGAGAAAGCTGGAGCCTCTTTCCAGAATAGAGGTTTTCGGCAGGCGCATCAACATGATCGAGCTCAGATTCCGCGATTTCGAGGAAAAAGAAAAGCTTTTGCGCATGAAAGCCCATATCGATGGTATCGTCAGGGAGATCGGCGGGGAAACTGCCGTGGACAGAAAATACATTGCCGCAAAACTTTCCACAAAAGAGCTTCTGGCGCAAATTACTGATATGGACAAAGCGGCGGTCAGGCTTTACAAGGTTGAAAACATCCCGGAAAACTCCCGTTTCTACCGCTGGGAACACGCCGTCGGCTCGGAAGGGCAGAACAACTCCCTCTACTTTATTTTTGCTGCCTGCCTGATCTCCTTTATCAGGATGCTCTCCATCACCAACACCGCGGTGCAGACCAAAAAGGTGATCATTGCCGACAACCCCTTTGGCGTCACCTCCGCCGTTTATCTATGGGATCCCATGTTTAAAATAATGAAACAGAACAATATTCAGCTTATTGCTCCCGGACACCGCATACCGCGGGAAATAACCTCCAGGTTCGGCGTCAGCTATCTGTTAAACCAGGAAATACTGCAGGACGGCCGGCTGCGCGTCGTCGTCAAGGATGTGCGGGTGGAAGAGGACGAGGATGTGCTCAAATATCTGGAGCCGGGACAGCTGTCCCTGCAGTGGTGAGGCTTTAAGCAGATGGAAAAAACAGGCAGCGTGATCATTACCGGGGCTTCAAAAGGAATTGGCAGGGCCATGGCCAGGCGTTTTGCCAGGGAAGGCTACCACGTCGTCATCAACTATCGCCGCTCCAAAGAGGCCGCCGAAGAGCTTCACAGCACGCTTTTGCGTGAGAATGGTTCAGCGGAACTCTGCAGGGCGGATGTAACAAAGCGTGAGGAAGTTGACTCCATGGTGGATCGCTGCGTCCAAAAATATGCTGGTGTGGATATATTGATCAACAATGCCGGAATCAGCCAGACAAAGCTCTTTACCGAGATCACTTCAGGGGACTGGGATAATATGTTAAATATCAATCTCAAGGGCGCGTTTAACTGTTCCCAAAGCGTTTTGAGATATATGCTTCCCTGCAAAAAAGGGAAAATAATCAATATATCCTCTATCTGGGGTATGGCGGGCGCTTCCTGTGAGGTGCACTATTCGGCTGCGAAAGCGGGGTTAATTGGTCTTACCAAAGCGCTGGCCAAAGAACTGGGGCCCTCCAATATACAGGTGAACTGTATTGCCCCGGGGGTAGTGGAAACGGGTATGCTCGATGAATACTCGGCGCAGGAACTCGATGATTTAAGGGGTTCCATCCCGCTGATGAGGCTGGGCGGGCCGGAGGAGATTGCCGCCTGTGCCCTGTTTCTCGCCTCCCGGGAGGCGGATTATATCACCGGGCAGGTGATCAGCCCCAATGGGGGGTTGGTAATCTGACCTGATGCCCGGCCGGCCTAAACCGGCGGGCTGTGGGGAATCCCTACCTTTTTTGTCCCCTTCTGCGCCGATGGCAAAATCCCTGATTGCATGATTCAGAAAGGCCGTCACAAAGCCGGTAATCCCCGCCCTCTATCTTTAACATCTTGCTGTTGATCAGGGAATCAGCAATTTTCTTTCTTGCTACGGTATAAATCCTCTGTACTGTCGTGCGGGCGATATTCATCTGGCCGGCACATTCCTCCTGTGTGAGCCCCTCGAAATCGATCAGCCTGATCGTTTCATACTCATCCACGGTCATCGTTACAAAATGCCTTTTGTTAGATGGAGAATTTAGCGGGCCAAACCTGTCGCTCTCCGGCAAGCTGCACACTTTTCGCCATTTTCTTGGTCTGGGCATCAAAAATTCACCTCATTCTCTCCCCTTTTATTATACAATGTTTTGAGCATATGTCAATAACATTTACCACCAACCGCGGGGACGGAGGCTTTGGCTGGTAAGTGGGCCTCCAGCGGGCCAACCGCGGGGACGGTGACTTTGGCTGGTCGCCATTGCCGGCGGAGCTCCCGGCTGGCTGTTCAACGATCCAGGGCAACAGTCCAAACCGGAGCAACGCCTGCTACCCGCCGTCCATCTGTCTTGGATATTTTTTGGCCATCCGATCAGGTTTTACCACTAGATTTCGGCCCGGCGGGAAAAGGATTTCGATATGGCATGACGAAATATTTCTTAGGCGATATTCTTTATCGGCCCTTACACTTCAGGATAGAAAGGGGCGCGGATCGATCTTGACCGGAGTATCGGTAAAGGAAGCTCTTGCAACCCATGGTTTTGAGGAAAGCAGGGTGGTGGCCGGCAGATCCGGCCTGGACAATATCGTAAAAACTGTTACCGTGGCCGAAGTGCCCGATGCCATGGACTGGCTGAATGGCGGTGAATTGGTCATAACCACGGCTTATTATATCAAGGATGATCCCCTGGCTTTAAAAAATTGGGTGCAAGGCCTGGTGGATCATGGAGCTGTCGCCCTGGCCATCAAACCGGAGAGATTTATCGGTACCATACCCGATGCCATCAAGCAGATTGGCGACGAGCTGTCTTTTCCCATCATCGAGCTTCCCGCCAGGGTTACCTGGCCGGTAATCATAGAAGGGGTCATGAACCTGATCCTTGATCGCGAGGCAGAGGGTAGACTGAAAGCAGATCTCCTGCGCACCCTGATGGAGGAAAGCGACGAGGAAGAGATCAAGTATAAGGCTGGCGCCCAGGGATTTGATTTCAGCGGTCTGCTAACCACAGTAATTATTCGCCTTTATAAACAGGAAGATAATCCTGTACAAAGTATCAATGCTTTTCTGACAAAAACGATCCACCATTTGGCCGAACAATTGGACCCGAAAGTTTTCAGTATCCCGCGCCAGGATGGCCTGATCTTATTTCTGCATTCCTACAACGGTAAAAATGATGAGTTTATTAAAAGAGTCAAGGGTCTGGCCATAAACATCATCAAGGCACTGGAGCAAAACCTTTGCGGCTATAAACCAATAATCGGCATAGGAAATTCCTATGAAAGAATAAAGGATATAAAGAAAAGTTATGCGGAGGCTCTTGAGGCTGTAAATACCGCCAAAAAATTTCCCTCCTATGGGCAAGTCATCTGCTTTGCCGAGATGGGTTGCTACAGGTTGCTATCCATGGTCAGGGATCGCTCGGTGCTGGAGGCTTACTGTCAGGATACCATTGGCACGCTGGTGGAATACGAAAAGGAAAACCAGGTGAACCTGCTGGAAACCCTGGAAAATTTCCTGATCTGCAATGGAAACCAGGCCGATGTAGCCAGGAAAATGTTTCTTCATGTCAACACAGTTGCCTATCGTTTAAATAGGATCAAGGAATTGTTAGGAGTGGACCTTTCTCAGGCGGAAACCCGCTTTAACCTCTATCTGGCCCTCAAAATTTTGGAAAACACCAAGTAATAATTTTTATGGGTTCCCCACAAACAAACTGCCGTAATTTTAGTTGGATCCCCACAAAGGTAATATAGCGAAAAAATAGAACCAATAAAATAGAGCTAATATAGAAGAAATTCTTGATCACCAAGCAAACCCCCCGTGGCTTGCCGGGTAACCATCGATCACTTTCTTTCGGAAGGAGGCGAAAACCCTTTTCGCAGGAAAAAAAATCTGACGGGAGGAAAGGATAAATGCTAGAAAAGGATCCAAGAGCAAAAAAGATTGCTTTAGTTGCACACTGCCTGCTGAACCAAAACGCCAGGGTAAATGGCATTGCTTCAACCCCGGCGATGATCGTCGAGGTTGTTGAACTGCTGAACAAATATGAATACGGCATACTGCAGCTGCCTTGCCCGGAGACGATCTATGCTGGTACGCGCCGATGGTGGCATGTAAAAGAACAATTTAATAATATAGGTTTTATTAATGTATCGAAGCAACTTCTTGCACCGATAATCGATCAAATCAAAGAGTATCAGCAAGGCGGGTTCAAAATTATACTCATCGGTTCAGACGGAAGCCCCTCCTGTGGCATCAGATGCACGAGAAGCAACGCCTCATGGGGCGGCAGGCCTGAATTGCCAGCAAACGAATTTTCCCTTATTCCGGAAAAGGGCGTCTTTATGGATCTGCTTCTCGGGATGATAGAGAAAAACAACTTAGGGAAAGTTCCCTATACTGCAGTGGGTCCCGAAGAAGATGATGCGGAAAAAATTATTAATGAACTGGAGGCTTTCTTGAAAGAAAACCAATAGGTAAAACAAGCAGGTAAAACCAGGAGGTGCAATTTTTCCCGGTATTGAGGAGTAAAAAAAGGTCGCTGCTGCCGGCGGCACATGGGCCGGCAGTCAGAGGACAGGAAACCGGACAGCAAGGGAATATTTTTACAAAATAGCATCCATATTTAAACATATATGTCATAAACAAGAAATATGAATGCCGCCAGAGCAAGGCGTTTAAGGAACATACACAACTTTGGGATGTGGATTGGCTTAGGCTTAGTAAGGGAGTGGTGTCTAGTGAAGGTAAATGTGGCGGTTATACAGCAAAAAGCAAATGATATTGATAACTGCGAAAAAGGGTTGGCGACATCGCTGGAGATGATCGATCTGGCTGCCCTGAAAAAACCCGACTTGGTAGTGTTGCCGGAATGTATCTATCCGGGGTATTTTTTGGGCCTGCACGGTGTAGAGGCGGACTATTTGAATAATGCCCTGCGAGGATTGAAAAATGCCATTGAAAAGTTTTCTTTAAAGGCCCAACAGCATAAGATTCATCTTGTCTTTGGTGCTCCGGAGAGGGCGGAGGGCAAACTTTTTAATGCGGCCTATTTAATTGGCCCGCATGGGAAAATTCTGGGGACAGCGCGCAAGTCTTTCCTTTGGCATTTCGATAATAAGTGGTTTTCCCCGGGTGCAGAGTATCCTGTTTATGAAACGACGCTGGGCCGCATAGGAATGATTATTTGCGCCGATGGCAGGCAGCCGGAGATGTCCCGGATATTGGCCCTGAAAGGCGCGCAAATCATCGTCGACGTAACAAATTTGGTCACCACGGGACCGAATATTTACCAGCTCAGCAATCCCCAGTACGAATATATACTGCCGAGCAGGGCTGTGGAGAACAAGGTTTGGTTTATCGTGGCCAATAAGGTGGGCACGGAAACGGAAAGCATCGTTTGCTGCGGCAAAAGTTGCATTATTTCTCCGAACGGGCATGAACTGGCGGTAGCCTCCTCCTATCAGGAAGAAATTATCTCAGCAGTCATTGATGTTTCCCTGAGCGATGACAAGCAGCTCAACCAGGAATTTGATGTTTTCAAGGGGCGCAGCCCCGGGCTTTATTCGTTGCTGGACGAAGAGAAATCGAAAAACCTGCCCGTAATGGAATCCCTGAAGGAAAAGGTGGTTCCCGGCAGCCTGTCCCTTTTTGCCGGAACGGTTCAGCTGCATGAGGATCTGCCCTTGGATGGCCTTCTGGCCAAAATGGAAAGCATTGTCCCACTCATGGCCCTGCAGGGGAGCAAGTTGCTCGTTTTTCCTGAACTAACTTGCCTCTATGAGGAGGGGGCGGGGGAGAAACTGTTGCCTGTTGCAGCCCGCCTGGCAGAAACGCATAAAATTTCCCTTGTTTTGGGCACGGCAATCCGTAAAGGAACAGAAAAGGTCAAGGCCGGGGTTATGGTGCTTCCCTCCGGCGAAAGATTTTACACGGAGAAATGTCATTTGGATGCCGGCGAGCAGCGGCATTTTGCCCCCGGCGACGAGCAAAACGTCTTCCAGACCCCCTTTGGCAGGGTGGGCATCATGATGGGTTATGAGGGTCTCATCCCCGAGGTTTCCCGCTCTTTCATGCTTAAAGGGGCGGATCTGCTCTGCTGGATGACCAATTTTTCCCCGGATTATCATAAGCTTTTTGCTCGTACCAGGGCGGCAGAAAACAGAGTCTTTTTGCTGGCAGCCAACGTTTGGGGGGACAAAGGCTGCGGACTGAGCCTCATTGCCAATCCCGGCGGGAACATCATTGCATTTGCCTTTGCCGAGGGCGATCAGATCATCTCCTCCCAGCTGGATATAGCACTGGCCCGCAATAAAACGGTCGTTCCCGGCACAGATTTATTGATTAACCGTTTGCCTTCCGCTTATGGCAAACTGACAGAGGTGTAGCAGTTGAAAGTAGATATACATGCACATTATTTGCCCCAGGAATTTGTGGCCCTCCTGACCGGAGGAAGAAATGAATGCCAGGCCAGGCTGGTGCAAAAGGACGGGCTTACCTGGATTTCCCACGAGCAAGGGTACACCTATCCGCTGCTTGCCGGGTTTTCAGATCCCGAAGAAAGGATCAAGGATATGGACAGGGCCGGCCTGGATATCTCTGTTCTTTCGGCAGCTCCGCCCCTTTTTTACTATTGGGCCGGGGGAGCATTCGCGGCCGAAGTGGCCCGCCTGGTCAATAGGAGCATCAGCGAGCAGGTTAAAGCCTACCCGCATAAATTCATCGGTATGGGTACCGTGCCCATGCAGGATCCGGCACTGGCCGTGAATGAGCTGCACTACTTGGTTAAAGAGCTGGGCTTCAGGGCGGTGCAGATCGGTTCCAATGTGGAAGGCGAACAGTATGACGAGCCCAGGTTTCTGCCCTTTTTCAAGGCCTGCGAGGAACTGCAGGTTTTGGTGGCCCTGCACCCTTACTACGTGGGGGCCAAGGGGACCCTAAGCAAATATTATCTGACGAACCTCATCGGGAATCCCCTCGATTCCATGGTGGCGGCCGCCAGCCTGATCTTTGGCGGTGTGCTTGATGAATGCCCCGGCCTGAAAATTTGTCTGGCCCATGGCGGAGGTTTTTTACCCTATCAGTTTGGACGCCTGGAACATGGCTACAATGTCCGCCCCGAGCCAAAAGCAAAGAATGCCAAACCGCCCGGCCATTATCTGTCCAGGTTCTATTTTGACTCGATCCTCTTTAGCAGGAAGGCTTTGCAATTTCTGATCAATTTTGCCGGATCCGCCCAGGTTTTGCTGGGCACTGATTATCCTTTCGATATGGCTGAATCTAACCCGGTGGAGCTGATCACCGCCTGTGGGATATCACCTTCCGACGCTGCCAGGGTTCTAGGCGGAAATGCCATGGAGCTTTTCCGGTAATATGATTATTTAAAATGTAAAATGTTCAGCAAAGGGGTTTTTGTATGAAGGCAGATTTGTTGATTAAAAATGGTACCGTGATAAGTCCCGGAAATAGCCAAAAAGCTAATATCTATGTGCAAGGCGGAAAAATAGTTGCTATTGCCGATCCTTTCGTCGATTTAGGAGATGCATCAAGGGTTGTGGATGCACAGGGGCTGTTCGTGATTCCCGGATTGGTCGATCCCCACGTCCATATGATGGATCCGGGCTATCCCGAACGGGAGGATTTTATCAGCGGAACGAGAGCAGCTGCCTTTGGCGGTGTGACGACAGTCATCGAGCATCACCGCACAGTTCCTCCTGTCTATTCCGTGAAAGAGTTGGAGGAAAAAATCACCCGCCTGAACAGCCGCTCGGTGGTGGACTTTTGCCTCATGGGCGGGGGAACGCCGGATAACGTGGCCAATATCGAAGGAATGTGGCAAAAGGGTGTGGTCAGTTTCAAGATGTTTACCTGCAGCCTGCACCAGCAACCGGCTATGAATGCCCACAGCCTCTGGGAAATGCTCAGCGAGGTAGAGCGCATCGGGGCCATGGTGCTGATCCACTGCGAGGATGATTCCCTGACTACCCTGGGCGAAAAGCTGCTCCAGGAGAAGAAACGATTCGATTATCTTTCACATTTTGAGTGGCGCTCCGTGCTGGCCGAGGAAGTCGCCGTGGATATGGTTATCGACGTGGCCAAGGCAACCGGGGCCAAGGTGGTCATAGCCCATGTGAGCTCGCCGCACCTGCTGGAAAAGATTAAAAAGGCGCGGGAGGAAGGTTATCCCATTTACGCTGAATCCTGCCCGCATTATCTAAACTTATCCACCGAGGATCTGGCACTGAAAGGGCCCTGGGTAAAATTTGCCCCCTCCGTCAGAAAGCCGGAGACTGCAGCGGCCATGTGGCAGTGCCTGAATCAGGGCAGGATCACCTATCTGGGTTCCGATCACTGCCCCTTCCCCAAAGAAGAAAAGGCAGCAGGCGAAGTCAACATCTGGGAGGCCCCCAATGGAATTCCGGGGGTGGAAACAGGGTTAAGAATCATGTTAACAGCAGTGAACAAGGGGAAAACTACCCTTAACAAAGTTGTGGAAGTGATGTGCGAGAATCCGGCCCGTGTTTACGGCGTTTTCCCGCAAAAAGGCATCATCGCCGCCGGCTCTGATGCCGATCTGGTCATCGTGGATATGCGGCAGGAAGATGTGCTCAGCAATGACAGGATTGTTTCCAAATGCGGTTGGACGCCCTTTGACGGGTGGAAGATCCAAGGGGTTCCCCGCCACGTTTTCCTGAGAGGGCAAGCCCTGGTGGAAGATGGCCGGCTCATCGGCGAGGCGGGGATGGGAAAATTTATTACTAGGATGGAGAAGGCAGTATGATAAAAAACATGGCGGTCGTTTCTATCGATATGCACAGGGGACATCTGGATCCGGAGGTGGCAACCCTGCCTTTGTTGCCGGCGGAACGCTGCGAGACGGTCATCAAAAAAACCGCGGAGTTTTTCCAGGCTTTAAGAAAGAAGGGGGTACCCATCGTTCATGTGGTCACTTCCTACCGGGATTCCCGGGAATCTCTTTCCAACCCCCACTGGCAGAGGAAAAATGACGAACCTGGCTCGACCAGGAAGGGGATGGAAAGGCACAACCTTGAGGGCTCTGTCCAGACGGAGATCATTCCCGAGCTATATGAGGAGGGCGATTATATCGTCAATACAAAAAAACGTTATAGCGCTTTCTACCAAACCGATCTGGAATTCCTGCTGAGAAGAAGGTTAAAA
>CAZAQM010000016.1:18464-19485 GCA_964487385.1 uncultured Dethiobacter sp. | reverse complement strand
TCTGCATCGGCTTGCCGGAAATCGTGCCGGGCCGCTTTATTGAATTGAAAAAATTAGACAACGATCTGGATGGAAAATACTACATTAAAAGTGTGGACCATAGTCTGGGAGCGAGCGGTTTCAGCACAAGCTTCAGCATCGGGGGGTGGAAATAATTTGGGAAATCCTTTTGAAATCCTACTGGATGAGGATAGCAAAGAGTCCGAGTTTATTAAAAAAAACGAGCAAAAAATTTACGGGATCACCACAGGCGTCGTGAAATCAAATTGGGACAATGATGAGCAAAAACACCCGGGCATGGTCAAGGTGGAGTTCTTCCTGGGGGAAGAAGGCAGGACGATGACCGACTGGGTTCGGGTGGCCCAGGCTTACGCCGGCAACGGTTATGGCCAATATTGGCTGCCGGAAGTAGGCGACGAAGTGATTCTGGCCTTCAACCTGGGGGATCTGAACAAGCCTTATATCATCGGTTCCCTCTGGAATAACAAAGATAAAATCCCTGAAAAAACGGCCGACGATAAAAATTCAGTAAAACGGATCAAGACCAAAGGCGGCCATGAAATCATTTTTGAGGAGGAAAAGGGGAAGGAGCGTTTGGAAATCCACACCCCCGGAAATTTAAAGATTACCCTGGAAGACGAGAAAAAAATAATTGCGGTCCAGGATGAAAACGGAAAAAACATGGTGCAGATTGACGGGAAAAACGGAAAGATTACGGTAACCGCCGAAAAAGCCATTTCTTTTAAAGCCGGGGATACCATTCTGGAATTGGACAGCCAGGGGAAGAAAGCCACTTTGAAAGCCGGCACGATTTCCCTGGAAGCCCAGCAAGAGCTCAGGATGAAGGCGGAGGTGAGCCTGAAAGGCGAAGGAAACATGCTGGAGCTAAAAAGCAACGGCCCTTTGAAAGTCGAATCCGGCTCCATGTTGGCACTAAAAGGCTCCATTACCAAAATTAATTAGAAAGCAATGAAGAAGCAAAGTTTAAGTGGAAACTAAGATTACCAAAATCAAGGGAGAA
>CAZAQM010000016.1:0-18454 GCA_964487385.1 uncultured Dethiobacter sp. | reverse complement strand
GGAAAGAAGTGCGTGGGATGGAACGGGATTTAGCAAAAAGCTTTCTGGGCACAGGCTGGAAATTTCCTGTGCAGGTGGATGAAGCTACCGGCAGAATTAAGACCTCCCAACATGAAGACGATATCCAGGAAGCCATCCACATCATCATCATGACCAGAAAAAGGGAGCGGATGATGCGCCCGGAATTCGGCTGCGGCCTGCAGGAGTATTTGTTCGCAGGCGGGGATTACGATACCGCTACCCAAATGCGCGTTGAAATTCAAAGGGCTCTGGTCAATTGGGAACCGCGGATTACGGAGGTGGAAGTGGGTGTGGAAACGGACGACGGCAAGCTGTTCATCCATGTTTCCTACGTGGTCCGGGCTACCAATAATCCTTTTAACCTCGTATATCCGTATTACTTGAGCGAGGGCGCAGACTAAAGGGGGGGGTTAAGCAGGTGAAAACGCCGGAGATCGACGGTCGCAAAAAACAGGATATTATCGCCTACATTAAACAGGCCGCCGCCGCATATACGCCGGAATGGCGTTTTGATGAAGAAAACCCGGATGTGGGCACGGCTTTGGCTTTGATTTTCTCAGATATGTTCGCCGGGACCATTCAAAGGCTGAACCAGGTGGCGGAAAAAAACAAAGTGGCTTTTTTCAACGGCATCAATGCCAAACTGCTGCCTGCCATTCCCGCCGCCGGCTATGTGACCTTTGCCCTGGCCGGGGAGCCGGCGGAGGGGGTGGCGGTGAAAGCTGCTACCCAGTTGGCGGCGGATGTGGAGGATCCGCAGGCCGGCAGCCAGATTTTTGAGACCGTTAACGACGTGTATGTGACGCCGGCCAGGCCGGAAGAGCTTTACTGTGTCAGTGGCCGGGAGGACATGGTTGCCCGGGTTTATGATCAAAACGCCCCGGAACCTTTTTCTCTTTTCGATTTCAACGGACCGAACTTGCAGGAACATGTGTTGTATTTTTGCCAAAAAGGAGCCTTGTCCGTTCGGCATGGGGCCTGGGTGGAGATTGTCTTTTATCCCCATTACCAAAACCGGGTCAGCGAGGAAATCCTGCAAAGTTTTTTGGACGAGAAAACGGCCAGGTGGGAGTATTGTTCCGCGGAAGGTTACCTCTCTTTTGACGGGGCAAGGATTGAGGATGGTAAACTGCTTTTTTTTAAAAGCGAGCGGCAGCCCGCCTTCGACCTGGTTGAACAGCATGGGGTGGAAAACTATTGGATTCGTTGTACGGTGAAGGACATCAGGCCTTTCCGGGAATTTTACCTGGATAGGATCGAGGTCGCTTCCCAGGGCGCCGGGATTTTGTTAGACGCCGTCAGCGTGGCAGGTGTGGATGAAAATATTCACACATTTTTCCCTTTCGGCGAGAAGATGTTCCTTTACAGTGATGTTTACTTTGCTTCGGCGGAGGCCCTGAGCAAAAAAGGCGCTGTGGTGAAGTTCAGTTTCAGCTTGAATTTTATCCGCATTCCCATCGATCTGGACTTGGGCGACTCCAATATCAATTGGAAAATCATTATGCGGCGCTCCGATTTTAAACCGGATGTGGAATACGATATTACCATTGAAGATGTGGTTTGGGAGTATTACAACGGCCGGGGCTGGGCCAGGCTTTTTCCTGCCAATGACTACCGGGATGTTTTTAGCACCAGGCACGGCACCATGGGTCAATACCGGAATATGGAATTTATTTGTCCACAGGATATGGAGAAGATTTTGGTCAACTCCTGCGAGTCCTTTTTTATCCGGTGCCGGATTTTAAAGCTGAACAATTTGTATAAAATGAAGGGACACTATATTGCGCCCTTGATCGAAGGCCCCAGCTTTGCCTATGAGTATACCCAGGGAGCTGTTCTGCCGGATTATCTCTACACCGTCAATAATCTGCGGGAGGAAATCTTTACTGCCCGGGATATGAAGGATGGGAGCTCCTTTTTCCGGCCTTTCCAAAACATCGGAGAAGACCGGGCCGCCCTTTATCTGGGCTTTGCCATTCCCCCCAGGGGGGGACCCATCAAACTGCTTTTTTCTCTGAGAGAGGCAATCACGGAAAAGCCGCCCCGCCTGGTTTGGGAATATTACGGCGGGCAGGGCTGGACTCCTTTAAATATTGTCGATGAAACGGAAGATCTGCGCAAAACAGGGATTGTCACCTTTATGGGCGGCCGGGATTTTCAAAAAAGGACCCTTTGGGCCCGTGATTTGTACTGGATCCGGGTGCTGGACGTGGAGGACCGTTATAACGACCGTAGAAACCCGCTGCAATTGCCCCGGGTCAAAGGGCTTTATATGAATGCCACCCAGGTATTCCATGTGCAAACCAGGGTGGAGGAGTTATTTTCCCTGGCGCCCCGGGAAGCGGATTTCTCCTGCCGGCTGCTTTACCCCAACGTGCAGGAGATCCGGGTCTGGGTGGATGAAGCGGACCTGGGGGAACCGCCTGCCGGGAAAGATCGGGAACAGGACGAACGGCTCCGCCTGGTGCGAAATGCCGGGGGAGAGCTGCAGGAAGCCTGGGTGCGCTGGGACGAAATAGAGGATTTTGCCCTTTCCGGTCCTGAGGACCGACACTACTGTGTAGAGAAAAACCAGGGCGTGGTAAGTTTTGGCAACGGCAAAAACGGCTGGATTCCCCCTTCGCGGGAAGGGGACAGCATCCGGATCGAATACCGGACAGGGGGCGGGGAAATCGGCAACCTGCCGGCGGGACGGATCAATAAGAGCATCCTCTCCCTGGGCTTTATCAACGAAATCGGCAATCCGGAGGTCACTTCCGGCGGCTGCGATCAGGAAACGGTTGCGGAAGCCCTGCGGCGCAGTGCGGCTGCTATAAAGCATGGCTACCGGGCTGTAACGGCCCGGGATTACGAAGCCCTGGCGCTGGAGGCCACGCGCAATATTTGGAAGGCCAAATGCTTTGCCAATTATAATGAACAGGGGCAGCGGGAGTTAGGGTCGGTGGCCCTGGTCATCCTGCAGAAAGATTTTCAGCAGGGCCGGGACTTTTTTACTAATTTGCAGGAACAGGTATTTCAATATATCTCCGCGCGCATCGGCGGCAACCTGGTAGATTTAAACCGTTTTTATGTGGTGGAACCGCAATTTCTGGAACTGGCGGTCAAGGTGGAACTCTCCGTCCGGGATTTCAACCAGGTTTTTCAGGTCAAAGAACAGGTGGAAAGACGCCTGGCCTCTTTTATCCATCCGATGACGGGGAATTTTGACGGTCACGGCTGGGAGATCGGGGTGATCCCCAACCGCACCCAGATACTGAACAGTTTAAAAGATATCGGCGGGATTGCTTTCCTGAAAAATGTCTCCGTGTCCGCTTATGCCGAAGGGCCTTTTGGCCGGGTGGAAGCGGATCTGGAGGTTGGTACACGCATATTTGCCCTGCCGCTTTCAGGGGAGCATGAGATCGTTATTACGGTAGAGGAGAGGAGGTGAGCCGGTGCTGCCTGTAACCAGCCTGGATGACCAGTTATTTGCGGAGATCGTGGAGCACGCCCGCAAAGGCATCACCAAATATTACCCCCAGTGGACGGATTTCAACGCCCACGATCCGGGGATTACCTTTATCGAGTTGTTTGCCTGGCTGAAAGAGCTGCAGCAATTCCATCTGGACCAGATTGGGCCGCGGAACAAGCTGAAGTTTCTGAAGCTTTTCGGCCTCGCGCCCCTGGCGAAAAAACCGGCCCGGGCTTTTGTGCGGGTTTACGATGTGGCGGAGGACCTGGCCCTGCCCCAGGGAACCTGTCTGCAGGCCGGACAGATCCAGTTTGAAACGGTCAGCGGAGAGTTTCTCACCAAAGGGCGGATTATGGACGGTTTTTCTCTTGGCAAAGGCCAAAAAGTGAGTTTCGGCAACCAATTGACATCTGCAGGCGGCAAGATGCGCTTTTATCTTTTCGGCCGCAGACCGGAGGCCAAAGACGCCTTTTATATCGGTCTGGATCGTCCTTTCCCGGCGGGGAAAACCCTTTCCCTCCATGTGACGATTTTTGACGATTACCAGGTGAAGCGGAACCGGCCGGGAGAAGGGTTTGTCCCGTTGGCGGAACTGGAATGGGAGTATTATACATCCCGGGGTTGGCAAAAAGCCCGGGTGGAAAAAGACGAGACCTTTGCGTTTATCCAGAGCGGTCGGATCTGCCTGCACTTGCCGGAGGAAATGGCGCCGGCGGCACTGCCGGAAACAGGTTATTGGCTGCGGGTGACCCTTCTGGCTGCTTACTATGAAGTTGCGCCGATCATGACCGGGATCGGTTTGAATATCATCCCCGTGGTCCAGAAAAAAACCCTGTCCCAGTACCGGGATTTTGCCTGGGAGGAAGGGTCCCTGAACGAGGCGGGCGGGAGAACCTTCGTCTGGGATACGGAACTGGCCCTTTGGGGAAAGGCCGAGCTGTATCTGGAAGAAAAGCGGCAGAAAGGGCAGATCTTTTGGCGGCAGGCAGCATACTTTACCCGGGAAACCCGGGACGGTAAGGCTTTCTTTACCCTGCCGGCCCCGGAGAGCGCCCAACAAGGTGCGGTGCGCCTGGTGTGTTATGAGGAAGGCTTTACCCTGGTGCGCAGGCTTGGTAAAGGAGACGGCTTCCCTTACCAGTCCTTTGAGGTCCGGGTGGATGACCTGCTGGAGGAGGATTTTCAGATTATGGCGGCGGAAGAAGACGGTACTTTCGCCGCCTGGGAAAAGGTGCCGGCTTTCGACGGGTCGGCGCCGGAACATCGGCATTATCTCCTGGATGAAAATACGGGGGAGGTCACTTTCGGAGACTGCGAGCAGGGGCTGGCGCCGGAAGGCGATATTTTGCTCATCGGCTGTGCCGCCTCTTTCGGACAGAAGGGCAATGTGAAAGAAGGGAAAATCAACGCTTTTGCCCGCAACCAGATCAAAGCCGGGGTCACGAACGATACCGTGGCCGAGTACGGGACGGACCGGGAAACCATCGACAACGCCTTCCTGCGCTTACAGAAAGAAATGCGCCGGGTGGAACGGGCCGTCACCTATGAAGACTTTGAGAATCTGGTGCGCAGTACCCCCGGTTTAATGATTCAAAACTGCAAAACCATCCCTGTGCGCCGGACCCTGAAGCGGGATGGCAGCATGGATGAAAATGCCGTTTCCATCGTGGTGCAGCCTTTTGCCATCGGGGAGGTCCGGCAATTAAACCCGGCCTATCTGGAAAACATCCGGCGGCAGTTGGCGCACCGGCACTTGATCGGCACCCGGGTTAACGTCCTTTCTCCGGAATATATCGGGATTCAACTGTTTGCGGAAATTTTAACCAAACCCTATTACCGGGACGCCGAGGAAAGAATCCGGCAGGCAGTTAAGGATTTCTTTGGCAGTGCGGAGTGGGAATTCGGCTGGCCGGTGCAGTATAGCAGTATTTACGGTATTATTGATACCCTGGACTGCGTGGTGGGCATCCAATCTCTGACCATTGATGCCGAAGGCAAAGGCATGAGCCGTAGTGTGAACGGCGACGTGCTGTTGCCGCCCAACGGGATGGCTTACCTGAAAAAAGCGGAATATGTAATCTCCGCAGGAGAATAGAGGTGAGGTTGGTTGAAAAATTCGCTGAAATATTTCGTATTGAATAAGGAAGAAGATTTCCAGCGCGGCTTTGGACAAAATGTCAGCTACACACCCCGGGGCCTGGTGATCGCCCAGGAGGCCATTTCGGATGGCGGGATATTTTTCTCCCGGACTTTGGACAGCCGGGCCAAAGAAACCGTCTGGCACCGCATGGTGGTGCAGGGAGAAAGCCTGGGGGACGCCTCCATCCGTTTTACCTTTTATGCCGGGGAGGAGCGGCGCATTTGGGTGGCCGGCGGGGAACAGGACCTGGAGAATTATCTGAAAGACCCGGCTCTAAATGTAGAGGAGAAAAAAGAAGCCTTAAGCCCTTTCCGGGTAAAAACCGTGCTCAATCCCCGGGATATTCTGCTCCATGAAGTGCAGGGCCGTTATTTATGGTTCTGTATTGAACTGTTCGGTCAGGGGGAGGAGTCGCCGGCTATTTCCCATATGAAGATTTATCTGCCCAGACAATCCTGGCTGGGTTACCTGCCGGAGGTCTACCAGATGGACCCGGCAAGCAAGTCCTTTGTGGAACGGTATTTGAATATGTTCCAATCCCTTTACACCGATCTGGAACAGAAGATCGAAAAAGTGGCCTGCTATTTTGACCCGGATGTGGTAGAAGGGGAATTTCTCCAGTGGCTGGCCCAGTGGCTGGATATTGACGATAGCTATCTCTGGACGGAGGATCAACTGCGCTATTTGACCAAAAACGGCGTGCGCCTGTACAAAATGAGAGGCACACGCCAGGCTGTTTCGGATATGGTGGCGCTTTATCTGGGCGAAGACCCCTATATCGTGGAGCACTACCAGCTGGAAGGTTCCGAGGGGGAGATCAGAACCAGCGGACTTTTGGCCCGCCTGTACGGAGACAATTCCTATTATTTTACCGTGGTGGTTCCGGAACGGTGCGTGCCGACCGTGAAAGAGCATAAGACGCTGCTGAAAATTATTGAGAGTGCCAAACCGGCACATATGGAAGCCAATGTGGTGGTACTGAAACCTTATATTTTCCTGGACAAGTATTCCTACCTTGGGATGAACAGCGTACTTGGCCAATACCGGCCGGCACACCTGGATGGGTTCTCGGCCCTGCCCTTTACCAATGTGACCGGAGCACAAGAGCCGGACCAGGCATAAAAAGAAAGGATGAGGACGCGTTGAAAAATCTAAAATATTTCCCCTTCGAGCGGAATCGATATTTTTACGGGAAATTGCTGACGGTGCATGATTTTGAAACGGAGCAAAAGTATGTCAATGACAAACGGCGCCTGATTAACCGCTTTCTTCACGGCAATGGCGTGGTTTGCGGTTTAAATGTGGTCGGGGTGGACGACACCACCATTTCCGTGGAAATGGGCCTGGCCCTGGACTTCTCCGGCCGAGAGATCGTCATCGATACCCCGGTGATCAAGAAGCTGTCCATGATCGAAGGCTTTGATTCCAACCTGGAAGCAAGCGGGGACACCGGTTACCTGTACCTGTGCCTGGAATATGCGGAACAGGAAAAAGAAGCTGTCCACAGCATTACCAGCGCCAATGTACGGACCACAGGGGAAGTGGAGTACAATAAATTTGCCGAAACCTACCGCATGTTTTTGACCGATCAGGAACCGGAAAACGAAGGGTTCACCACCGCCCATTTCTATTTGGATAACCAGACGGTCTATTGGGGCCAGGGCGTAAGGATCAAACAGGTGCTGCCCAAATATGTCCAATCCGGCAGCCCGCTGGAGCTGAAGGTACTGGTGGAAAATATGGGCCAGCAGCAGCCTTTTGGCTTTACCTATGATTTGGATCTGACCTGCTTGCAATACGAAGGAAAAAATGAAATGGCGATCTCCTTCCACGAAAAAGATTTCAGCAAAGCCGGCCGCTACGAGCTGACCTATACCTTAAACGCTTTGCCCGTAAAAGAGATCGATGGTACGGCGGCGGTACGGCCCGGCAGCTTTCGGCTTTTCATCGGGGAAAAACAATCGACGGAAACCGCAGGCAGCGTAAACCGGTCTGCGATCGTGGCCGGGAACGCCAAGCAGGAGCTGATGTCCCGCTATTACCGCACGGCCATGGAGGAAATCGTGAAAAATACGTACCAGCAGAGCATCTATCTGGCCAAAATCGGTATTATCAAAGCCGGCCCGGCTTATGTGATCGAAAGCATCGAAAATATGCCTTTCCGCCAGTATGTCTTCAACAATTCCCTGGCAGCGGCTTTGAACGATATTGAAATCAGAGAAATCGAAAACCTGAAGAGTGTTCAGGAAAACCCCCCGGGTTCGGGACAGCCCGGCAGCCCTGACGGCTGGCGGGGAGGTGCCTATGCCATTTCCTCCGGCACGGTTACCTTGGATTTAGGCATCGGCGGTCAGGATGGCCAGCGCTTTTTCTCGGGGGAAATCGCCCACGGCTTAGGGTTGGGCCCGGTCTTTATCAGCCTGGGAGAAGCCTATACCACCAGTGATGACAGCGAACTCGTTTTCGGCAACCCGGAAGTATTTGAGGATGAACGCAATATGACCATCGCCAATGTCCAGCTGGCGGCCAAGGTCAATGTGGCCAAGGGAACCTTTATTGTCGGTGCCCGGGTGGTCACGCCGACCAATGCCCGGAAGCTGAGGGTCAACTGGATGGCAACCCGGGACGCGGAGGAAAATGTGTATCACCTGGACACCAAACGCATTTTTATCAAGCCGGATATGGCCAATGTGGAGGTACGGGAATCCTGCTATTTCCAGGCTATTTTTGCCAATATCGCCGACAAACGGGTCAAATGGCGGGTGAAAGAAGCCGGGGGCGGCGCCATTGACAGCAACGGCATGTACACGGCCCCCAATGTGCCGGGCGTCTACGAAATTATTGCCGAGAGTCCGGCGCATCCGGAACTGAAGGCCTCCACCTTCGTGGTAGTCCGGGACCTGAAAAGCGACGGACAGTAGTCTGAAAAATGGGGTGAGGATATGCTGATCCAAACGCTAAGAAGGAAATTTACCGTCCTCAGGATGCTGAAATCCAACCGGGACCTGGATATTGCCGTTTGCCGGGACCTTTTGGAAAAAAAGGAACAGCCCTATCTGGTGATTGCGTTGAAAAATCCGGACCTGATTTACCGGACCATGCCTTTTTTCGCGGCCCAGAGGGAGGACCCGTCCTTTCAGGATTTCCGGGATTGCTTTTCCCAGGAAGGCCGGTTTTATCTGGTGTTTTCCTATTACGACAAACCGCGGCTTTTTGAAAAACTCGCGGAAGAAAATTACTCTCTGCAGGAACGGCTGATAATCGGCAAGAGCCTGCTCTCCCGGATGGTACTGCTAAATATGCCGGCAAACCTTCAGTATGAAGCTTTGCAGGAACGAAACCTGCTTTTGGATGATACCCTGCAGGTTTACTTTAACTATCGGCTGGAAGAGATCCCGGATCATCATTTACTTACCGGGGCTAAAGTTCAGGGAGAGCTGGGAGGAATTTTCCGGGTGCTTTTGCAGAAGGAAATCGCCACCAGGGTATCGGCAGAGCTTTTGGTTTTTATAGAACGCCTGGAACAGGGAGCCTTTGTCGATTACCTGGCAGTTTACCAGGCCTACGATCAATTACACGTCCTCCTGAGGGGCATGCAGGAAGAGGGAGAGGCGGAGCCGCAAAGCCTGCTTTTTCGCACCTGGGAAAGGATCAAAGGGTTGGGGCGCTTTGTGAAGCCGGTTCTGATGGCGCTTATTTTGGTGACTGCTTCGGGCTACATGATCTATACTTTGATCCATCCTCCCGGCACAGCGGGGACAGGAGGCGCCCCTGTGGTCATTGAAAAGATCGGTACGGTGAACGTGGAATAATAAACAGCGGGAGGAGGATGGAGCATGCGATTTACCGGCAATGAGTTTGATCTCTTTCGGATATTGCGCTTCAATGCCCAAAGACTGATCCGTATTGTGACCATACCTTTGAGCAACACATATCGGAAGTTCAGAAGATTTTTGAATCCCAACGGGTTTTCCACCAAGGTGCTGGGAGATATCCGCAAGAGTTTCCGCAAATCCATCAGCGCAAAACCTTCCTCTTTGAAAGATTATTTTGCGTTGCCCCGGTATTATATAGCAAAATGGGTGGTGTTCATCGCCGTCCTGGCGGTGATTCTTTTGCCGGTTTTATATCTCAAATATGTGCATCCTGTGGTGCTGGCCAAATTTTTCACTAAAACCATGGTGATCAATACGGCGGAGATGAGCGGGTATACGGGAAAAGTGATCCTCTTGTCTCCCGGGACAGGAAAGGCGATTTATCAGGGGCCCTTGAGCGAGGGCCGGGTAACGGGCCAAGGGATTCTTTACGATGCGGAAGGAACCCTGGTGTATCAAGGGGGATTCCTCCTGGAAATGTATGATGGGGAAGGCCAGACTTTCTACCCCAATGGGCAAACCCAATATAAAGGTTCTTTTATCAAGAATAATTATGAGGGCACGGGTTTTTTATACCGGGAAGACGGCAGTTTACAGTATGAAGGTGAGTTTTTGAAGGGCCTGTATGAAGGGATTGGCAAGGAGTATTACGATCACGATGTTCTGCACTATGAAGGGGATTTTTCCAAAAATAAATATCAGGGGGCCGGCGTCTTATATGAGCAGTCCGGCCAGGTCATTTATAACGGAGAATTTAAAAATGGAAAATACGAGGGCCAGGGCGTTTTATACGAAAACGGGGCCATCCTTTATCAGGGCTATCTGGCGGCAGGAATGCTCAATGGCCAGGGAAAGATTTTTTCCGGGGAAATGGTTCTGTACGAAGGGTCCTTTAAAGATAATCAATACGACGGAGCGGGAAAAGCCTATGACCCGGTAACGGGCAAACTCATTTACGACGGCGAATACGAAAACGGCAAGTACAGCGGCGCGGGGAAGCTTTTTGCCCCCCAGACGGGCGGTGTTCTCTATGAAGGGGATTTTTACGCCGGATCCTTTGAAGGGGAGGGAAAATTGTTTGACAGCGCCACCGGTTTTCCGATCTATGAAGGAGGATTTCGCCAGGGCCGTTTTGACGGCAAAGGAGTTCAGTATGATCCGCTAAGCGGTTCCGTTTTCTACGAGGGCAGTTTTCTTTTGGATAATTATAATGGGCCAGGCACCCTGTGTGACCCGGCAACCGGGGAAGTTGTCGCTCAAGGTGTTTTCCAGGCCGGCGCTTTGCTCTTGTCCTATCTGGAACCAGAGGAGTTGGAGTGGGAACCGGGCGAAGTGCCTGGGGAAGAGTTTGGTGAAATGCCAGGCGGAGAGCAGGATGAAGAAACAGCTCAAGAACCGGCGGAAGAGCCGGAGGCTGCAGCGGGCAAGGGGCCGGGGGGTGCAATCAATTACACCGGCCCGGCGACGGCAGACGGCGTGGATTATCAGGCACTGACGGCTTTGGATGCCAAGGCCGCGCAAGACGCTTTTTCCAAGAAAGGGACGGCCTGGAATTTGGCAACGGGTAGTTCCCTGGTGTATGAGGACGCTGCGGAAGGCTTGGGGCTCACACTGCAATTAGACCAAAAAGAACAGATGATCGGCGTGGACGTGTGGAACGGCGCCGCGGTCCAGGGGGTCAGGGCCGGGATGACGCAGGCCCGGATCAATGAGGTTTTGGGAGGAGAGGGAGAGAGGGCTCAGGAAACCATGGGCGAAGCCCGCATGGTTTCCGTCAGCCAATCCAACCGGTTCCACAACAGGATCACGAACCTTTCCGGGGAATCCCTGATTACCCTGGTCAGATACCAGACAGGGGCCGGCGTTCTGCAGGCCGTATTTGCCAAAGGGATTGAGGGGTGCCTGCTGATCGAAGTGCGCAGGCAGTAAATTTAATTTAAAGCAAAGAAAGGGGAGGACAGGATGGGCAAACATACGGTGATCCAGGAAGTGGGCAACGCGCTGGTGGCTTTGCTGCGGGAAAACCTGACGCCGGATATCATCCAGAACCAGGACGCCATTGGGCTTTGCAACCCCTATGACAGAGGGGACATCGTGCTGGGCCTGTATCTTTATGATATCCGGGAGAACGAGGAAATCCGCATCAACGACAGGCAAAATCTGGATGCCGGGAAGCAGAGAAACCCTTCCGTCTATTTGACCCTGAGTTATATGATTACGGCCTATTCCACGGCGGATGTGAAATTCCGGGCCGGCGAGGACCACAAAATTTTAGGCAAAGTGGTCCAGCTCTTCCATGACAACCCTGTTTTAAGCGCTGCCACCCTGGAGCCGGTGGAGAGAGCGTCGGAGATGAACCTCAGAATCCAGATGCTAAACCTGGAAGTGGAGGAAAAACAGCGTTTGTGGAATTTCCCCAACCATCCTCACCGGGTCTCCCTTTTTTACCGGGTTAGCCCAGTTGAAGTGGAATCGGCCAAAATCAGGCAGATCCAAAGAGTGGTGGAGATGGATCTGACGGTAAGGGAGCAGGAATAACATGGAAAGAAGAAGCGGAAATATTTCACGCCGGCTATCCGTGGCCGTGCTGGTCTTGGATGACTTTACGGACCGTGTTTTAAGCGGTTCCGCCATCCAGGTGCGGGTTACGGGCCTGCCGGTGAAACCCATCCGCAAAAGCGACGGGTATTTCGTTTTTACCGCCGACCAGGGGCCGATCCGGCAAATCGAGGTAGACTCCCTGTTTTACGAAAAAGAAATTGTTGCCGTGGTGCCGGAAGAATTAAATCCCTTATATCCGGTAGTCAAAATCCGCCTGAAACCTAACCGGCAATATGCACTGCCGGGCGCGGTTACCTGCCTGGAAGGACTGGCGGAGCAAGGAAGCGAGATCCGGGTGATTCATACCTCCCATCCCCAGCCCTGGAAACTGTTGTATGATTATGAGAAAGACAGCAGGGAGGGAGAGCGGGAAATCCGGCTCTTTCATCCGGAAAAAAAAGATCTCTCCGGCAGGATCCTGGCCATTCAAGGCAAAGACCAAAAAGAACCGGAGATTTTCCGGGTTTTGGAGATGAGGGACCGGGAACAAGGGGTTTGTCTTTTAACCAAAGCCTTAAGCAAGGCATATAAAAAGATTAGCACAGCAATTTTCCCTGTGTACACGACCCGGGCGGATGAAAATGGAGGGTTTTTTCTCCTCCTGCCGGGATTGACGGGAAAAGAGCCGGGCCGTTGCCGGGTGCAGGCGATCGGTGTGCAAACCGTCCAGGTGGAATGCGATCTGATGCCGGGCAAAACCAACCGGCTGGATCTACGGAAACCGGAAGGGAAGGGAGGAGAGTAATTTGGGAATGTGTGTGTGCGGCGGCGCCATGCTGGCCTGTTCTTTTGGGGTGGCGCCCTCCCCCCTGATGGTGACGCCCGCTAACAGGACCGTCACCTCCATGCCCCTGGCCACCATCATGGATAACAAACCCATGGTCAACGTTATGCCTTTCGGCATGTGCCAGTCCATGGCCAATCCCCAGGTGGCTGCGGCTACGGCGGCGGCGCTTGGCGTACTGACGCCGATGCCCTGTATCCCCAACATAGCGGCCCCCTGGATGCCGGGTTCGCCTACGGTTTTGATCGCCAATTTCCCGGCCTTGAACAACTCGTCCAAATTGATGTGCCTGTGGGGCGGTGTGATTCAGATTACCAATCCGGGACAAACGACGATTCAGGTTCCCTAACAGAAAAACAGCGCATAGATTTGAGGAGGTACCGGTATGCACAACAGAAGAAAATGGCTGGCGGCGGGCGTTTTGATCATCTCTCTTTTAGGCAGTGTGGTGCTGACGTGGACTTTTTCAGGTAATCAGCTCTCTTTTGTTGTGGATTCCTACGCCGGCCAGGATAAAATGTACGTTATTGATGACGATGGCAAAGAAATCAGTATTCTGGAAACGGACGCCCAAGGCAAGATTACGGGGGCGATTCGTTTCCCCAAACAAAAAGACGGGACCTTCGCCGTATTGGATTATTTGAACGTTGATCAGGGCCAGGTATACGTCTATAAGCGGGACCGGGAAATTATCAGCAATTGCATTCTGGCCGAAAATGTCTACCACTGTGATTTTTCCCGAGGCAAATTAGAATTGGTTTGGGAACTGCCGGTGGAGGATCGGGCGGAAAATCCCACGGATCAAACTATATTTTCCGTTCGGGTATCCAATGGGAACCTGACCTATTTTACCGTGGATTACAATACGGAAGGTTTTGAAGCCCGGACAGTTTTGCATATGGCGGGACCCGGGGGGGGCGCGGCGCAAAAAATGGCGGTGGTGGACTATGATATCGGCATCGGTTTTACGGATTTCTTTTACGCCGATAACGGGACCATCGTCTTTACCACGCCAAAGGGCGATATTTTCCAGGCTGTTCCCCCAACAGGAAGCCAGGAAAAAGCATTGGAACAGGCTGAGACGGCAGGAGAAGACCTGGGATTGGAAACCATGGAACCGCCGGAAGAATCTGTGCTTGAAACAAGGGAACCGGCGGCAACCGAGGCCGAAACGGCCGGGCTAATGGTGGCGACGCCGAAAAAAACAGTGCAGGAAACAGCGGCGCCGGCGGATCAGCAGGAATTCGGCAGGGAACCGGTGGCCGGTGCAGAGCCTTCCCATGAAGCGGCAACCGGCAGCGCGTCTATCCCGGATGTCGCTCCGATTATTCCCCCGATCCCGGAAAAGGTGCCTGTGCCGGAACAAAAGTCTCCGGATGTGGCGGCTGTTTTGGAGCGGGGAATGCATCAAAAGGCTGGTCCGCTTTCGGAGCCTTTCGCGGATGAAACGGGCCTGAAGATCCTGGAAGCGGAACAGATTTATCCCGATGCCTCGGATACGTTGAAAACCCAATTGATCAATTTTACCAGCGACAGAAAAAACAGCGTTTATTATATGGATTTGGAAGATACCGGGTTTTACCGGATTAACCTGGCAGAGGGAACACAGCAAACCTTCATAGGCGGCTGTGAAAGCCTCAGGCTGATCGACGGCGTCCTGATCCGGCCGAGCGATTTAAAAAAGATCCGGTTCACGGATGACGCCCATTTTACTGCCACTCTGTCGACAGAACAAGGGAGCGTGTTAGGGGTTTTCGCCAACGGGGTGGGGAGGGTATACCGCCAATTGACGCTGCCGCATCGTGATCTGGTGCTTAGAGGGGCGCTCACTTTTCTCGCTTTCCTTTGCGCTTTCCTGATTATTTATATCCTGAAGGAGCTTTTCCTGCTCCTGACCAAAGGAAAAGTCCCCATTATCACCAAACTCATCGCTGCTTTTATCCCGGTGGTGGTGATTAGCATGTTTTTGCTGCAGACAATCGTCAATACCCTCTTTGTGAAAGAACTGGTAAACAAACAATATAAAGAGTTGTTCCTGGTTTCCAGGCAGCAGGTTAACGCGATCAGCCCTAAGCTTTTGGCGGAAATTGATTTGGAGAACCCTTATGACAACGTGTACTATTATACCCTGCGGGACACGGTGACATCCCTGCCCACCCATAGCACTCTTTTTGGCGGTGCCGGAGCGGAAGGGCAGCAGGTTTATAATTTTAGCTATAACTGGCTGTACAAAGTGGAAGATGGCAAGCTTTACTCCCTGTTTTGCGACCAGAATTATATTAATGTGCCCATTGATTACTATTACGACCGGCAAACAACGGCGCTTTATTACCAGGCCATGGCCGAACGCCGGACCATCCGGGGTGATTTCCAGGATGTAGGCGGCAACTGGATTGTTTTGGCCATTCCCCTCGTCAATGACCGGGGAGAGGTCTTTGCCGTCATGGAAACCGGCATCACCAAGGCTGCCCTGGAATATGCCGTGGCGCAGAATACGAGGAAGATTGGCCTCATAAATTTGGGTGTGCTGCTGGTTTTGCTCACTCTCTTAACGGGAATCCTGCTCAGATCCCTGGCGCCTTTGAAAACACTGAAGGAAAGCGTGCAGGCCATTATCCGCGGCCGTTTGGGCGTGCAAACCCCGGTGCGGGGTCATGACGAAGTGGCGGAAATCGGCCGGGTGTTTAACCAGATGTCCACCAGCATCGAATTCCATGTTAACGAACTGACCGACCTGAACGAAGGCTATTATAAGTTTGTGCCCTCCAAAATGTTCCAACTGCTGCGCAAGAGCAGCGTCATCGACGTGAAACTGGGGGATCAGACCAATGAAGAGATTACTATTTTGTCCTTTAACGCCGTGAAATTCGAGGAAATAGTCAGCACCATGAACGGGGAAGAGATGTTCACACTGATCAACCGCATCTTTTCCAACCTGGTGCCCATTGTCAACGGCAACGGCGGGGTGGTGGACAAATTCGAAAATGCCGGTCTGGTGGCCTTCTATACGGGAGGCAACGAACGGGCTTTGGCCACCGCTATTTCCGTCTGCCAGACGATGGACCAGCTTAACGCGGAGCAGGGTTTTGGCCCGGAGAGACAAATCGAGATGGCCAACGGCCTGAGTTACGGCTCGGTGATGATCGGCATTGTGGGGCATGAGGAGCGTCTGGCCGCTACCACCGTTTCCGAGCATACCAATTTGAGCGGATACTTACGCAAAACCGCGCCCAAATATGGCGCCCGCATTCTGACCACCGCTACAGCCATCAGTCAGATTGCGGATTTCGACGATAAATTTAACGCCCGTTTCGTGGGTTTTCTCCATATCCGGGCTAACAACACCCTGGAAAAGCTTTACGATGTTTTTGACGGTGATCAGGAAGAGAAGAGACTTTTTAAGAAACAAACCAAAGAGCTGTTTGAAAAAGGTGTGAACCTTTATTGCACCAAAGAGTTCTACGAAGCCCGCCTGGTCTTTATCGAAGTCCTGAAGCGATTCCGCCAGGACGCCGCGGCCAAGGAGTACCTCTACCGCTGTGACCGCTATTATCAGTTGAAGGATCCGGATGCCATTGAAATCTTTATTGAAGCCTATTAAAGGAGAGGGGGGAAACAGATGAAAAAGGTGCTAAGAGTACTGTTGGCGCTGGCCTTGATCGTCAGTGTCTTTCCTTGCCCTCCGGTCCGGGGGGAGGAGGGGGTGACGGCCTTTCAGGTGGAAATCAGCGCGGATTCCATCCCCGACGGGATCATCATCCACTATTACGACAGCTCCGGCGGCGATCCGTTCAGTACCTATGAGGATCTTTTACTGCCGGAAGGGTATACAGGGAATATCCACGTCACGATCAGCGCGGCGACCGCCGATATTGTGAACGCCATGGTTGGTGGCATGGGCCTCACGGATGCCGGCGAAGACGGTATTTGGACAGGGGAGGTGGGTTATCAGGCCGGCCATGCTTATGCGGGAGAAGTGAGTTTGCAGTCGGAGCAAGGTCAAGGTGATGAACAGGACATTTCCTTTATGATTCCTGCACTGGCCTATATCGGGGTAAATATAGACGGGGATGGGGCAGAGGTGTCCTATTCCGAGGATACGGAGGCTTATCAAGTATTTTACACGATTACCGCAAAAGCCGTGGACATTCCGATTGTGATTACGGTGCCGGAAAGCGTTATCAGTCCTGAGGCCCCGCTGCCTGTCATGGGGGGTTTTACCATGGGAGAAGACTGGAGGCACTGGACGCTGACCTTTCTAGACGACGAACCCGCCATATTGGCCCTGCAGCTAAGAATCGGCGAACTGCCGCTAGAGTTGAGGATTGAGATATCTCTCGATTTAACGATGGTCAGCGGTGTAACTGTAAACGGGCCAAACGGGCCGCCGGTAATCGATTACTCAATGCCTTCTTACTATGCCTTTGAGGCCTCCGTCACGGAAGCCGCGGGCATTCAAATTGAGATTCTGGCGGCGGAGGGGGTTACCTGCCTTTCTGCTGCCGCCGAAAATGGCTTTACCATGATCGAAGGTGATTGGAAGCGCTGGAACCTGGATTTTGACGAGGGGCAATGGGAAGCGAGTTTGGACTTGGAGTTGCAGTACCGGGGCAGCGGAACGACGAAATGGTTATATATCTACATATCCCGCCCCCCTGATTGGATCAGGGGTGTAACTGTTACCGGAAGTGATCCCTTACAGCCTGAGTTCTCAGACGATATTTATTTTTACGAGACCTTCGTCACGGGAGCCGGCCCCTTTTACGTTGAGATTGAGGCGGCGGAGGGGGTATTGCTTGCTGAACCGGAGCAGTGGGGCGGGTTCACAACGGCAGACGAAGGCCTGCGAAACTGGGCCTTGAATTTCGAAGAGGAAACAACGTATGCCTGGTTAAGATTGCGGCTTATGGCCGCCGGTAGCCAAACGTCAATCAGGCTGCACATTGGCATCTCCCGCGCCCCGGAGTGGGTGACCGGCCTGAGCGTAAACGAGACACCTTATTCATGCCATGTGGAAATGAAGGAGGAGGAAATCTACTATTACCATGCCTCGCTGGCCGTGAATCAACTTACAGGAAACCAGATTGTGATTAGCGGGGGGGAAGGGGTCTTTCCCGGCGCCCATATATCCCATCCTGAAAACGCGTTTATCATGATAAATGACAGCTGGCTCACCTGGACGCTGAATATGAATGAGGAAGGCACTGCTGTTTTAACCATCCCCCTGGAACAGGATGCTGGTGATGGGTATTCCTGGCAGGTTGCAGAAGTACAGATCACAGTCAACTGCCTGAACCCGCCGGATGAAGGCGATGATGGCGGTGAAGGCGATAACGGCGACGATAGCAATGAAGGCAATGAAGACGGTGGGGGCGGTGGAGGCGGTGGAGGTGATGAGGGGGATGTCGAGGGGGAAAAACCCAACGTCACCAACCGGACGAATGAACCCAACGCTTCCAGCGATACCATTTTAATCCCCGTGAATACCATGGAGAGCGACGGCAGGAGCGTGACATCGGTGACATCGGAAGAGATTGCAGCCCTGGTGAACCTGGCCGAAGCGCACAGCGGCGATGTGGAGG
>CAZAQM010000015.1:0-19978 GCA_964487385.1 uncultured Dethiobacter sp. | reverse complement strand
TCCTCCAGGTAGCGGACATGGGCAATGGCCTCGCCGATGGCAAACCATTTCTGGGCCACAGGAAACTGCTCCCAGCTGCGCACATTGATGTCCCACTCCATCCGGGCGGCTATCTCGTAGGCGCTGCCGGGTCCATTGGTTTCGATGATCGAAACCACCTCCTGAAGCCTCTCCCGGTGATGCGCTTTCAGCTCACGAATTCTCCTCCGGCAATCGCCGACAATACGCCTGTGACCCGGCAGGAGCAGCGAGATCTCCATGGGATAAACCTTGTCCAGGCTTTGCAGGTATTCTCGCAGGGGGTTTTCCGCATCGTGCCAGGCGGCGATATTGGGGGTAATATCCCCCAGGATATGATCGCCGGCAAAAAGAATTTTTTCCCGCGGCTCATAGAGGCACATGCTTCCGTAGGTATGCCCCGGGGTTTCTATGCACTTAAAAGTATAATCGCCAATCTCCAGGCTGTCTCCCTCGCCCAGCAGCGTAAATATTGCCGCATCCTGCAGTTTAAAACGATGGGCGGGGTGCCTCTTTACAGCATCCTGCAATTCATCCTGCGGAAAACCATGGCTGGATACGCCGAATGCAGCCCGGTACCAAAAATTTTTAGTTTCCATCATTTTTAAATCCGGTTCATTAAAATAAACCGCTGAACTGTCCTGGGCCAGACAGAAAACCAACCCCAGATGGTCCACATGGAGGTGGGTAATAAAGAGGTCCGTCTTCCTGAGATCCGCACCCAACAGGCGCAGGGCCGACATAAGAGCGGAAAAACATTCTTCCGTATTCATGCCTGTGTCGATAATCAGGTTTCGGCCGGCGCCCCGTCCACTGCCCTTGATCAAGTATGAATTGATGCTTTTCAGCGGGCTGCCGGCCAGCGGGATGGCAATTTTAAAGACCTTCGGCCATACTTCTTCAATTTGCTGCTTCATTATCTCGCAATTCTCCTTTGCAAGAATGCCTTGCCTTCCTTTCCCCCGGGTTACGCATTTACTATTCCTTATGCAGCCCTTGATTCTGCTGCATAAACTCTGTCTGCAAGGCGTTCATTGAAATCAACCCTTTTCCTTAACTTATAATTATATCATAACCCCCATAATATATTTCATCGTTCCTCTGTTTAAGGCTTTTTTTAACTAAATTTCTCTTTCTGGCAATGCTTGACTTATTTTTTTCTGGCATATAGAATAAATCATAGCCAAGGCCTGTGAAGAGACCTTTAACTTAAAGGGCAATTATGGGCAAAAGCAGTTTCTATGGCGGAAGCGGCCTGTAGAGGCTGCTTTCCAATGTGTATCTATTACTTATGAGGGGGAACTCATTATGAAGAAAAAGGTATTTCTGGTCACACTTCTGTTCGTGTTCATCTGTGGTTCATTGATGTTGCCGGGATGCGGAACAGAAGAAAGCAGCAGCGGAGGCGGCGGGGGGACCGAAGGGGAGATCACAATCGGCGCCCTGCTCCCCATGAGCGGGGATCTGGCTGATTATGGGCAGAACGTGCAAAAGGGCGTTAACCTGGCAGTACAACAGATCAATGAAGCAGGCGGGCCTCTGGGTAAAAAGCTCAAGGTTGTCTTCAGGGACTGCCAGTCTGAACCGACAGCATTGCGGGATGGCGCCGAGAAACTGGTCAATGTGGACAAGGTACCCGCCATCATCGGCCCCATGATTCGGCTGGACGTGGCTACGCCTGTCGCCTCGGCCAACCATGTCGTCCTCATTTCACCATCCAACACCCCGACCTGGGTAACCACCCTGGATGATGATGACTATACCTTCAGGACAACGGCCTCTGATGCCATTCAAGGCCAGGTGCTGGGCCAGCAGGCCTGGGAATGCGGTTATAAAACCGCGGCGATCCTCTATATCAACGATCCCTACGGAGGGGGCCTGGCCGAGAGCACCAGCGAATGGTTCGAAAAAGCGGGAGGCAAGGTGCTGGGCACCGCCGCATACGATCCGGGTGAAGTAGCCTACAGAATGCAGCTCAACGAACTGGCCAAGGGCGATCCCGATGTGCTCATTTTAATTGCCTATCCGGAAAGCGGCGTGGTCATCATCAGGGAAGCGCTTTCAGCCGGTTTGTTTGATCAATTCATGTTCCCCGACGGCATGCAGTCCACCCAGATCATCGAAGATGTGGGCGGCGATTTCCTTGAAGGAATGTACGGCACGGGCCCGGGCGCGGCGGAAAGCGAATCTTATTCAATCTACCTGCGTGATTACGAAAAGGAATTTAATGAAAAACCGGCTACTGCCTATACGGAAAATGCCTATGATGGCGTGGTAGCCATTGCTTTGGCCATAGCTGCCGCCGGCGAGGAAGCGTTCCAGGCCGATCCGGGCATGGCCATCCGCGATAACCTGCGCGTCGTTTGCAACCCTCCCGGCGAGGAGGTCGTTGCTGGCGTGGAAGGACTGAAAAAGGCTTTTGAACTGATTGCCAGTGGGGAAGCTGTCAACTACGAAGGCGCAGCCGGATCGATCGATTTCGACGAGTATGGCGATACGGTAACACCGATTCTTATCTGGAAAATTGAAAACGGCGATATCGTACCGGTCAGATCGGTCTCTGCCGAATAAATTGGTGATGTAATACAAAATAGGCAGCAAAGAGGTGCGGGGCCATGTCGGAAGCAATTCTTCAGGTAAAAAACTTAACCAAAAAATTCGGCGGGGTCGCGGCAGTAAATGATTGTTCCCTTGAGGTGAGACGCGGCTCCGTAACCGGTTTGATCGGACCCAACGGAGCAGGAAAAACCACCCTCTTTAATCTGATCACCGGGTTTCTTTCCCCGGATACAGGTAAGGTTTTTTTTAAGGGCAGAGATATCACCAGTCTGACCCCGCATCAGGTCTTTAAAAGCAGATTATTCCGCAGTTTTCAGATTGCCCGGGATTATCCCGATATGACCGTGCTGGAAAACCTCATGGTCATCTGTGAAGAACAGTTGGGAGAGAGTCTCTTCAATGCCTGGTTCAGAGCCGGGAAGGTGCAGAGCCAACAAAAGCTCTTTGCCAGGAAAGCTTTGGAAATTCTGCGGTTCATCGAACTGGAACAAAAAAAAGATCTACCCTCCAAGTATCTTTCCGGGGGAGAAAAAAAGCTTTTGGAAATTGCCCGGATGATGATGGTGGATCTGGATATGGTCCTCTTGGACGAGCCGGGGGCGGGGGTCCCCCCCGCCCTTCAGAATAAAATCATGGATTATATCCGCGGCCTTTCCCGGGAACGGGGGCTGACCCTGTTTATCGTGGAGCACGATATGGATATCATCATGAATATCTGCGATACGATCATCGTCATGGTCGAAGGAAGCACCTTTACACAGGGAACGCCCGCAGAAGTACGCTCCAATCCAGCGGTAATCGAAGCCTATCTGGGCCGGGGCGGGGAGGAAAAAACATGAGCAATATCCTGGAAATACGCAGCCTCGTAGGGGGATATGGCGTTCAGGACGTGCTCTTTGGCGTCTCGGCAACCATTGGCGCCGGAGAGATCGTGGCGGTAATTGGCCCCAACGGCGCCGGTAAGAGCACTCTGCTCAAGATAATAGCCGGTATGCTCACCCCCCGCAGCGGGGATATCCTGTTAAGGGGCAGCTCCCTGAAAGGTTGTTCCCCCTGGCAAATTACCTCACGGGGGATAAGTTGGGTTCCCCAGGATGATAATGTCTTTGCCTCCATGTCCGTCAGGGAAAACCTGGAGATGGGGGCCTACCTTCTGAAGGGCAACATCTCCGAGCGCATCGAGGAAGTATGCGATATCTTCCCGCAGTTGCAAAAGCGCATGGGGCAGCTGGCCGGAAGTCTTTCCGGCGGCCAAAGGCAGATGCTGGCCATAGCCCGGGGCCTGATGACCCACCCCGATCTCCTGTTGCTGGATGAACCCACGGCGGGGCTGGCGCCCAACCTGATCTATATCATGCTGGAACAGATCAGGCAGATCACAGTCCGCCTCAAAAGCTCGGTCTTGCTGGTTACCCAGACGCTGGATGCAGTCCGCTTGTCCGACCGGGGCTACCTCATGTCGGCAGGCATGATCAGGTATGAAGATAGCACCGAAAAATTCCTGGCAAATCAGGACGTAAAAGAACTTTATTTCGGAGGACGTGTCTCCTCCCCGTAGTGTTAATGGAGGTAATTATGACAGATCTGGTCGATCTTCTGATTAGCGGTCTGGTCTACGGAAGCATAATCACAGTAGGAGCCATCGGGCTCACCCTGATGTCTGATATACTCGATTTCTTTAATTTTGCCTATGGCGACTTCTTTACCCTTGGCGCTTTCAGCACGCTGGCCTTTCTTTCCGTAATGCCCATCCACGGCACCTTTGCCGGCCTCAGCTTCGGCTGGGGCATGGTCCTGGCCGTTCTGCTGGCGGTGCTGGTTACCGTCTCGGTCATGTTGCTGTTTGACTACCTTTTCTTCCGCAGGCTGAGAAATATGGGGGTTTCTTCCCTGTTTATGTCCATTGCCTCCCTAGGGGTTTCTTTCGTCATCAGATCTCTCATTTTCATGATCTGGGGTCCCAAAGTACGTTATTATTCCAGCGAGGTTCAGCTGAGCAGGAATATCCTGGGCATAAACATCAGGCCGGACAACCTGCTCATTTTAATTTCCTCGCTGTTTCTCGTGGTACTAGTCTATTATTTCCTCAAGAATACCAGAATCGGCAAAGCGCTGCGCTCCGTATCGGACAACAAGACGCTGGCACAGGCCTCCGGTATGCAGCCATCGAAGATGATCATGGTCACATGGATCATTTGCGGCGTGCTGGCCGGCGTGGGGGGTACTCTGTTTGGCATACAGGTACAGCTGAATCCCAACATGGGCTGGAATTTTTTAATCCCCCTGTTCGTAGCAGTGATCATGGGCGGCATCGGCAGTTTCTGGGGCGCCTTGATCGGCGGCATGACCATTGGCATTTCGGAGGAACTGGTCACCGGCCTGGTGCAAAACATGTTTAATGCCCTGGAGATGCAGGTCAACGTTTCAGCCTATAAGCCGGCCGTGGCTTTCGTTTTTGTCATCGTCATCCTGTTGCTGAAGCCCTACGGTTTGCTGGGCAAACCTAAGTTCAACCTTAAACGCTAATTTCAAAAAAAAGAAGGAAAAGAACTGCCATGGTTAATTATCTTTCATCATATCTGGTTATGGGTTGTATCTATGCCATGCTGGCCCTTTCCCTGAACATGCAATGGGGCTACACCGGCCTGATGAACTTCGGCATCGGCGCCTTTTATATGGTAGGCGCCTACACTTCGGCCATTTTATGCGGATTGCCCAGCCCCGAACATCTGGGAGGTTTCCATCTGCCCATTCCCCTGGGCATGGCCGGCGCGGCCTGCATGGCCGGGCTGATTGCCTATCTGGTGGCTATCCCCGCCCTCAAGCTGCGGGGCGGGCCCTTCGCCATTGCTTTGCTGGCCATCCAGGAAATGTTCTTCCTGATCATCAAAAACGAATCCTGGCTGACCAATGGGGTTTGGGGGATCAGGGATATCCCGCAGCCATTTTACACTCTGATGAATCCCCGCTATTATGTGTTTTTTTACCTGATCATTGCCGTTGTGATGCTCTTACTCGTCTATTTCTCCATGGAGCGGGCCGTCAGTTCGCCCTGGGGCAGGGTGCTGCGGGCCATCCGCGAAGATGAAACGCTTACCGATATGTCTGGTAAGGCCTGCTTTCATTTTCGGCGCCAAAGCTTTGTGATCAGCTCCATGGCAGCAGGGCTGGCCGGAGCACTTTATGTCCATTATACCGGCTTTGTCAGCCCGCAAACCTTTTCGCCGCTCATGTCCACTTTCCTCGTTTGGCTGATGGTCATGGTCGGGGGCACGGGCAACAACAGAGGCGTAATTCTGGGCGCGTTCCTGGTCTGGGGCGTTTGGATAGGCAGCGACTTCATCACTAACCTGGTACCGGCAAGCGTAGCTACGCAGATCGGTTTTATCAGGATGTTTTTTGTGGGAATAATCCTCACAGTTACCGTCCTCACCAGGCCCCAGGGTTTGCTCACGCAAAAACTGCAAAACGTACAACTGTTGGAGGAGGAAAAACAGGCATGATGCTGATCACCAGAGATAAGATCACCTACCGGTTCAGCCCGGATCTGCAACCGGTTGCCCGGGTGCAGCCGGGCGAGGCAGTGGAGGTGCAGACCCACGATTGCTTTACGGGACAGCTGAAAAGCGAAAAAGATTTAGTCACGGAGATAGATTTTGCCCGGGTAAACCCCGCCACCGGGCCGATTGCCGTTGAGGGGGCAAAACCCGGCGATCTGCTCACCGTGGATATTTTGGATATCAAACTCGGGGAACATGGATTCATGGTCACCATTCCCGGCGAGGGGGCTTTCGGCAGCCGTTTCAGCACGCCCACCACGAAGATGATCGAGGTTAAGGAAGGACGGTTCCAGTTTAATCCTTCCCTCTCCTTCCCCATACGTCCCATGGTGGGGGTCATAGGCGTCGCCCCGCAGGGCGAAGCCGTTCCCTGCGGAGAGATCGGCGATCACGGCGGCAATATGGATGCCACGGTGATCGCGGAAGGCTCGCGACTCTATTTTTTAGTCAGACAAAATGGCGGGCTGCTGGGCCTGGGAGATGTTCACGCCGGGATGGGGGATGGAGAGGCGGTTATCTGCGGAGTGGAAACCCCGGCTGTTGTGCGCATCAGGCTGGGGCTGGTTTCCTCGCCGGAGTACAAACCCCCGAGGCCTGTGATCGAACTAAAAGATCGCTTCATCACCATCGGCCATGGTCCTACGCTTGATGAGGCGGCACAGCAGGCCCTGGATGATATGCTCGAACTGCTCATGCATAAGACCGGCATGCAGACAGCCGAGGCCGCCATGCTGATCAGCGCTGTGGGCGATCTCAAGGTATGCCAGATCGTCGATCCCCAGAAAACAGCCCGGGTGGAGATGCCCCTTGCTGTTTTACCGGAGACCTCCCGCCCGCTCTGGGAGTAGAAATCAGAGACCGAACCCTGTCCTGGCATCCTCGTTTGGATCATAACAAAAAAAATTTAAAATACATAAAACTTATCCGGCTTCTCATACGTAATTATTTATAAAGGATAAGTTCTTTTTTTTAAAATGAGGAGGAATGTTGAATGAAGTTCGCCAAAAAGGCACCAATCGGTTATCCGCTATTTATTTTCCTGGCAGTAATCCTGCTCACTGCCGGGCTGATCCTCAACAGCGAATATCATATCTCCATCACCAAAGCACCGCCGGCGGAGGCAGTGCAGTCCCCGGAGACACCCATGGGTTTGGGCACCCTGCTGGGGCCGGATACGATCCAGACCATCGTCAAACAAACAAGCCCTGCCGTGGTAAAAATTGAGACTGAGGTACAGGCCCAGAGCCAACATGATCCCTTCCTCAACGATCCTTTTTTCAGGGATTTCTTCGGGGATCTGTTTAAAAGCCAGCCGGAAATAAGAAATGGCCTGGGTTCGGGCTTCATTATTTCCAGCGATGGTTATATCGTCACAAATGATCACGTCGTTAGCGGCGCCTCCAAGATAAACGTCTATTTCAGCAGTGAAAAGGAACCCTTTGAGGCAAAATTGGTCGGTGAGGATAAACAATTGGACTTGGCCGTATTGAAGATTAATGCCGGCAGCAATCTCCCCTACCTGGAATTTGGAGATACCAACAAGCTCGAAGTGGGCAGCTGGGTTATTGCCATCGGCAACCCCTACGGCCTGGATCATACGGTTACCGTCGGCGTGATCAGTGCCAAAGGCAGGCCTGTCACGATTAACGACAATGAATACAAGGATCTGCTGCAAACCGACGCCTCCATTAACCCGGGCAACAGCGGCGGCCCCCTCATCAATCTTCAAGGGAAGGTCATTGGCATCAACACGGCTATTAACGCCCAGGCCCAGGGTATAGGATTCGCCATACCCAGCTCCACGGTTACGCAGGTTCTGGATCAGCTCATCAACAGGGGCAAAGTAATCCGGCCCTGGATTGGGGTTTATATGCAGCCGGTCAGCGAAGACCTGGCAAACTATTTTGGACTGGAAAAAGCGGAAGGCGCCCTGGTGAGCGAGGTCGCCGATGGATCGCCCGCCCAAAAGGCCGGGCTGCAAAGGGGGGATATCATCCTCGAATACAACAAGAAAAAGATTAACAATCCCGACGGTTTAAAGGAGGAAGTTTTAAAGAGCAAAATTGGAGAAAATGCTGTCCTGCTCGTTTTTAGAAACGGCAACACGGTCTATATACCCCTCACCGTGGAAGAAAGCAAATAGGACCAACCGCGGAAAGGCGCTTCAGGGCCTTCATCTTGTCGGGCTCGCCCATCCTGGCCCGGGAAATTGCCTCCTGCAAAAAATTGATCGATTGGGTATAGGTCTCCTTGTTCACCGGGTAGGGGTGGCCATCCTTCCCCCCATGGGCAAAACTGTAGCGGACCGGATCCCTGCGGCTGGGCGGAGACCCGAAACTAAGCTCCGCCAACAGGCTGAGGGCTCGGACGGTGGCCGGCCCCACCCCGGGAATAGCCAGGAGTTCCCGGTAATCGGCAGGCTGTTCCAGATAAGCCTTGTAAAGGGAAGTGGAAAGCCTTTTCCCTTGGGGCAATGGGTGGTGCCGGGGCAGATCCAGCGTTTTTTCATTTTCTTTAATTTTTGACCACTCCCTGAGAAGCTGTTCAGGGTTTTCCCGGCTGAGGATAACGCTGCCCCGCCGGTTTTCCCCGCTTTCCCCGGCGACCATGTTGAGGATATTTTCCTGCCTCAGATCGCAGCAAATGGCTTTGTGGGGATCGGAAACAAAATCTCCGGCCTCCTCGCCCAACCAGTGGTAACGGCGGGCCCAACGGGAATCCTCGTTCATCCCCTGCTGCACCACGGCCCATTCTCCCCCGGCGGTAAAAAATATACAATGGTGGTAAAGATTGTAACCATCCTGTAGAGCGGCATTGTCCACCTTGGCCACCAGCCTGCTGGTGGCCTGCAAACCGGAAACATTCATGCCCAGGGCATATTTGCTGCCCAGCAACTCGATCTCCCGGGGCGTTTGCAGGGAGGTCTTTCCTTTTCCCCCGGCCAGGAAGATGCCCAGCTCCCCTTCCCGCTCCTTAATCCCTTCCTTGATAGCCGCGCAAGTCGTCGTAGTCAGGCCGGAGGAATGCCAGTCAAAACCGAGAACACAGCCCAGGGCCTGAAACCAGAAGGGATCGGAGATGCGCTGTAGTATCTCAGGGGGGCCGTATTCTAAAACGATGACCTCCATGATCAAGCCGGCCAGACGTTTCATTTTTTGAAACAGCCAGGCTGGGCACCTCCCCCCGTGCAGGGGCAATCTCGTGGTCCCCGTGCGCACCTTAGCCTCAGCTCCTTTTCCGCTTCTGCAGATATTCTTCCACTTCCCGGCGGGGCCGGGTGTTAAAGACATCGTTTTTCTCCAGCCAGCCTTTACGCGCCGTCAAGACCCCAAAATGCGTACAGGCAATTTCCCCCAGGCTGTGGGCATCGGGATTGATGGAAATCAGCAGGCCCATTTCCTTTGCTTGTTTGAGGTGCCGCCAGTCCAGGTCGAGGCGGGCGGGGCTGGCATTCAGCTCCACGATAACGCCATGCTCCAGGGCTGCCTGTAATACCCTGTCCAGATCCAGGGGGTACCCCTCCCTTTCCAGCAGGAGCCTGCCGGTGGGATGCCCCAGCATGGTCACCAGGGGGTGGGAAAGAGCCCTGAGCAGCCTCTCCGTCATCTTTTCCCCGGACATTCTGAACCCGGAATGTACGGAGGCAATGACAAAATCCAGCCTCCGCAGCAGATCGTCGGCATAGTCCAGCGTTCCATCGGTCCGGATATCCGATTCCACCCCGCTGAAGATAGACACATCGGGGTATTTTTCCCTTAAAACCTCTATCTCCTCTATTTGCCGGAGCAGGGCCTCACCGCTCAGCCCGCCGGCATAATAGGCAGAACTGCTGTGATCGGAGATCCCCACATATTCATAGCCCGCCTCCCGGCAAAAACGGACCATTTCCTCCACAGAGTTCTCGCCGTCACTGTAAACCGTATGGATATGGAATATCCCCCTGATATCCCCTTCTTCAACCAAATGGGGCAGCGCCCCCTTTTCTGCCGCCTCGATCTCCCCGCAGTTCTCCCGCAGTTCAGGGGGTATATAGGAAAGGCCGAGGGTCCGGAAGAGTTCCTCTTCATCCCGGCAAACGAGGGGTTCCTCACCCCTGAAAACCCCGTATTCATTGATTTTAAGTCCCATCGTTTTGGCCCGCTGCCGGAGGGCCGTATTGTGCTCCTTGCTGCCGGTAAAATGATGCAGGGCAAAAGGAAACGCTTCTTTTTCGACGACACGCAGGTCGGCCTGGATGCCTTCCTGCAGGCGGACCGCCGCTTTCGTTTCCCCCCGGGCAATTACCTCCGCCACCTGGGGCAGCCCGGCAAAATAGGCGGTCAACCCGCCGGGATTTGCGGCGGAGGCCACCAGATCGATATCCTTGACAACCTCTCTGCCGCGCCTGATGCTGCCGGCCAGGCTCACCCGGTCCAGGGAGGGATAGCCTTTTACCTCTTCCAACAGTGTGCCGGCAACCCCTATTGCCTGGCTGTAGTAATAGCGCCCCCGGGAACGCTGGAGATGGGCAAGGCCGCTTAGAATGTTTTCCTGGGTTTTGGCGCCAAAACCCCTTAAAGCCGCCAGCCGGTTTTCTCTGCAGGCAGATTCCAGTTCCGCCAGGGAGGCAATACCCAGGGCCTCATAGAGCGCCCACGCTTTCCTGGGCCCCAGGCCGGGAACCTGCAAAAGATCCCGCAGGCCCTCAGGCACACTTGATCTCAGTTCCTCATAATATAGTAGGCGGCCTGTCAGGAAAAATTCCCTGAGCTTGTCATTTAAGGCCGTGCCGATACCTTTAACCTCCCGCAGTTTATCCTCCATGGCAAGAGCCCTCAGCCGTTCCTCTCCCAACTGCCTTGCCGTTCTGGCCGCGTTGTAGTAAGCTCGGCTTTTAAAAGGGTTTTCACCTTTAAGATCCAGGAGCAGGGCTATTTCCTCCAATATTTTCGCCGCCGAATCCTTTTCCATAGCCCACCTTAAAAAATATTTTTCCCCGCCGCCCCATCTGCTCCAAGTTTTGAAGGAATTCCCGGGCATAACAGAGAAATAATTATATCGCTTTTACAGCAAGATATAACAAAAAAGTGTGAAAGGGGCCCTTGATGAAAATACAGCCGATCAAAAAGAAGCTAAAACTCTATGGTTTTAATAATCTCACCAAAACCCTAAGTTTTAATCTTTATGATATATGCTATGCTCTAACCCAGGAACAGCATCAGGAATATATCGAGTATATTGATGAGGAATACAATGCAGACAGGCTTGTTAAAATTCTTACCGACGTAGCCAAGATAATAGGGGCAAACATCCTCAACGTTGCCCACCAGGACTATGATCCCCAGGGCGCCAGCGTCACCATGCTAGTGTCGGAAAATGGCCTTGCCTGCGAGGAGCCCATCAGGATTTTGGAAAATGAATCGCCGGGGCCTTCTTCCGAAGCCATCATCGGGCATTTGGATAAAAGCCATATCGCCGTGCATACCTATCCGGAAAACCATCCGGATAAAGGCATCAGCACCTTCAGGGCTGATCTGGACGTTTCCACCTGCGGGAAAATATCGCCCCTCAAGGCCCTGAACTACCTCATCACCAGCTTCGAACCGGATATAGCCATGATGGATTACCGGGTGCGGGGCTTTACTCGGGATATCAACGGCACCAAGTATTATATCGATCACAAGATCAATTCCATCCAGAATTTCATCGATGAGGAAAAACGGGATTTTTATCAGATGATCGATGTCAATGTCTATCAGGAAAACATCTTTCACACCAAGATGCTGCTCAAGGAATTCGATTTGGACCATTACCTTTTCGGCATTGCCAAAAAAGAGCTGCCCAAAAAGGACAAACAAAAAATTAAAAAGCGCATTAAAAAAGAGATGCTGGAGATCTTTTACGGCAGGAACATTTAACCGCCCTGCGGGCTAAAAAAAGTAATTGTAAAAAGGAAAGGGCCTTTCTAATAGCGATGGCATTTCCCGCCGGTTAGGAGGGTCTGGAAGTTCGTCTGTCCAGGGGAAGATAGCGGCCCCTAGGCATAACATTTTTATAGGCGGGGCGGATGACTCTGCCGCCGCTGACATTTTCCTCTATCCTGTGGGCGGACCAGCCGGCGATGCGCGCAATGGCAAAGATGGGTGTAAACAGCTCCACGGAAATATTCAACATTTTATAGATGAGGCCTGAATAGAAATCCACATTGATGGCGATGTTCTTGTCTGTTTTCTTCTCTTCGGCAATAACTTGCGGGGCAATCTTTTCGATGAGGCAATAAAGCTGATATTCCTCATCCATAGCCTTTTCCCTGGAGAGGGAGGCGGCTTTTTCTTTTAGAAGAATGGCCCGGGGATCGGAAAGCGTATAGACGGCATGTCCAACACCGTAGATGAGCCCGTTACCATCAAAAGCTTTTTTCCGGACGATTTTCCTCAGGTACTCCTCAATTTTCTTTTCATGGCTCCAATCCTTAACATTGGCTTTGATATCGTCCATCATCTGCACGACTTTAATATTGGCCCCGCCATGCTTGACGCCCTTGAGGGAACCGATGGCGGCAGCGATGGCCGAGTATGTGTCCGTATCCGTGGAAGAAACGACATGAGTGGTAAAAGCCGAGTTATTTCCTCCTCCGTGTTCGGCATGCAAAATCAGGGCCAGGTCCAAAACTTCTGCTTCCAGCTCGCTATATTGCTTGTCAGGTCTGATCATGCGCAGAAAATTTTCGGAAGGCAACAGATCTTTTTTGGGTTTATGGATATAGAGGCTTTTATTGCCGTAAAAATGCAGCCTGGCCTCATAGGCATAGGCAACCATGGTGGGAAAGCGGGCAATGAGCTCGATGGATTGCCTAAGAACGTTGACCACGCTGGTATCCTCTGCATCATCGTCATAGGAATAGGAAGCCAGCACGCTTCTGGCCAGTTTATTCATGATATTGCTGCTGGGGGCCTTGAGGATCATGTCTTCGGTAAAACCTTCGGGCAGATCCCTTCTCTCCCTTAGCAATTGCTGGAAATATGCCAGATCGGCCGCATCCGGCAGGGTGCCGAAGAGAAGCAGGAAACAAACTTCCTCAAAGCCATGTCTGTGCTCCTGCTGCAGTCCTTTGACCAGATCGTTAATCTCTATGCCGCGATAATAAAGGCGCCCCTCCCGGGGAACTTTTTCCCCGTCGTCAACTATATAGCCATGGACCTCACCGATATCCGTTAGGCCGATTAAAACCCCGGTACCGTCGTTGTTTCTTAATCCGCGTTTGGTATTATATTTACCGTACATCTCCGGCTTAATGAAATTGTTCTCCTCAGCCATGACGGAAAGATCGCGGAAAAGATCATTGTCGAATACGGAAGGTTCGGGTTTGCCTGACCTCATCTTATCTCACCCCAACAAAGGACAATTCATACGGCGGGGCGGTAAATGCCGCAGGTGTTCTTGTCCCTGATCGTAAAAACACTGAAAGGGTAATAATTCGACAATAAACAACGAATCCCTTTTTTTAGGGCTCGCAAAATTTTTTATTTGCTATAGGCCGGCGGCATGATCGTATACCCTTTTAGTTTTCCGTACTCCAGGTATTTGTCATAGAACTTCATTTCTTCAATCATTAAATTAAAAAACAGATCCCTGATTTTGGGGGAGGTGCTGTGCATAAAGGCCGTCGTATGGGTCGGCAGAAAGGCTTGGATTCCCCTGAGTACCCTCCTGTAAATATATCTGTCGGAAAAGGGATCGGAAATGTCGGAGATCTTCGTCTGTTTGGGCGGCCTGAGAGGCAGGGGCAAACCATACAGAGCAGCCTCTTTTTCCAGGATCCCGATATTCTTGTTGAGGGCCTTTCTTCCCATGATGAAAATTAATCTTAAATCCCCGTCCCTGATAAAAGCATCAAATATTTCCGTGGTATGCAGGACGCTGTATCTCTGTGATAAATGATTCCAAAGGTGGAAGGCCTCGCTGACATTGATGCTTCGCTGCAGATCCTTGGTAGACATGCATGCTTCCTTGATTTTTTGCACTTGTTCCAGTATCTTCATGGCCACATCTTCCCTTTATGCTTTATAGTCAGGAGGTACGGGTATATAACCCTTCAACTTGCCATATTCGACAATTAAGTCCTGCATCTCCATCGCCCTCAATAAATTGTCCTTAAAGACCCTCCTTATCTTCGGAGAGGTGCTGTTCATAAACCCATGGGCAAGGACGGGGAAAAACGATTGGAACCCTTCAAAAATGCTTTCAAAGACATACCTGTCTGTAAAATGCTCCAGCTTGATAGTAGTTTTACTTTCGGCCGGCGGCCTGATGGGCTGCGGTATGCCGTAATCATCCATAAGCTCATCCATTATTTCAATACCGCTTTTAAGGTTTTTTTCAACCTGCCCGATAATAAATTTTAAATCGCTGTCTTCAATAAAATTGCTTAGGATGCCAATCGTTTGTCTGATATCATATTTCAGCACCAGGATATCCCAGATGGAAAAAACCTCGCTGATATTGATATCTTTCCGTTTTTCATCCGTTGTTTTGCCAATTTCTGTTATCCGCTGAATTTTTTCCATGATATCTACCATCTTCAGACCACCTCAATTTAGTTCGCCTGCATAGATCCCGCCCCCATAATTTGCCCATTTTATTCTTTCTTATGTAACAACCTGGCGCTCCGTTTTCCCCTGAGGAAACGTCTCCGGCATAAAGAAAACGACGAGCAAAAATGAGACAAGGATACATGCACCATAAATAAAAAAAACTTTCTTATAGATGATTTGTATATCCGCTCTGCCCAACAGATAATCCATATATACACCGGTCAGGCTTTGGAAAAAGCCGACGCTGAGGATTTGAATTGTATTTATCATACCGATAACCGTGCCTGTCACTGCCAGGGGAACAAGTTCCTTAACCGATGATATATTGATTAAAAAGACAGAGCTAAAAAAACCAAAGCAAAAGTATAGTGATGACATCAGGAAAAATCCCGGGAAACTCTTGAGGAAATAGAAGCAGACGATCAGAAAAAACATCACCAACGTCCCTATGAGCAGCAATGGCCGGCGTTTGCCGAGGTAACGCTCAGATAAAACGCTCCAGAAAGGACCGCCGATCATCACGCCAATGGAAATAAACATCAAAATGGTTCCCGCATCCTCCCGGCCCAGGGAGAAAACATCCTGTAAATAAAGACAGCCCCATAAGGCTTGAAAGCTGAACAGTATACCATAAACGAAAAAAGCCCAAAACAAAAAGAAGATGATCCGATAATATTTTGCCAATGACCTGATGGGCACGCTTGCCTCCCTGTCCCTTACTGGAGCATCATTCCTGCCATCGGGGGAGGATTTGCCCGGCAAAAGCAGCCAGGCGAAGATAATCAACGCCAGATAAAAGACAGAGGTGGCTGCAAAGGGAGTCCTCCAGCTTGTTGCCGCGACGAATAATGCCAGAGGATATGAGGCGAGGATGGGGCCGATGTTGGCAACAGAACTGATCACGCTGGTCATGCGGGCAAAATATTCCGGTTGAAAAGCCTCGGAAACATACTTTAATGAAGGTACAAAAACCCCTGAAGTACCAATGCCCATCATCAGCCGGGCCCAAGAAAGCATGAGGACACTTTTTGCCAGGCAAAACAACACTGTTCCGCATATGCCGATGAGGCCAAAAACAACGACCGTACGGCGCACGTCATACCTGTCCGCAATATAACCAATGGGCATTTGCAAAATCCCATATACCCAAAAAAAGATGGAAGATATTATTCCCAGCGTTACAGTCGGCATGTTAAATTCCTGCATGAGATCGTTGGCGATTACTGCAGGGCTGGCACGCAAAAAAAGTGTAATGGCAAACAGAATGGAAAGCAAAGCAACGCTCATAACATTTTTGTTTTTCATGGTGGAATACGATACCCCCTTTTGGAATATTCCCACTCCCTGCATCCTTCTGTAAATATTACTGTTATTCCTGCCAGTTTATCGCTCTAACCGAAATAAACTTTCACAAAATTATGACGCTTTTTCGCAAACAGCCGGAAAAAGATTGACCTTGCCGCCTTCCTTGTTGTATAATGTTATTGAAAAGGGGAGTAGCTGGCAGGACCAACTGCCGATCCGGGTCAACATCCACGGTATTTTATACCTGGCCCATCACTTGTACCGACAAGTAGCAAGACCTTTGGCATGCAAATTTGAACATGCTGGAGATCTTGCTTTTTTATTAGCCAGACTAAAAATGAAATAACGAAATGGAGGCTTTTGTCTATGTTTGATTGGCCCGCCCGCACCCCGGAAGAAGTCCTGGAAAAATGGCAAACGGATGCTTCACGGGGGCTTTCCACAGCCGAGGCAGCTCTCCGGCAGCAAAAGTATGGGCCAAATACGCTGCGGGTGCAAAAGTCCAAGCCCCTGTGGCGCCGCTTTTTGGCCCAGTTTTCCGATTTTTTGGTGCTTATCCTGCTCGCCGCAGTGATCGTCTCTTTTTCCCTGGGGGAGGGTACCGATGCCCTGGTCATTTTGGTTGTCGTTACTATTAACGCTGTCCTGGGTATCGTCCAGGAATACCGCGCCGAAAAAGCCCTGGAAGCCCTCAAGACCCTTGCCGCGCCCTCAGCCAGGGTGTTCCGGGAGGGAATTGTTTCCGAAATAGCGGCCCGGGAATTGGTCCCGGGGGACCTAGTGCTCGTGGAGGCGGGTGATTTTGTGCCGGCAGATGGGCGGCTGCTGGAAACAGCCGACCTAAGAGTGGATCAATCAGCCCTCACCGGTGAATCCAAACCCGTCGAAAAAATAGCCGGCCTGATAGTCGGAGAGGCGCCATTGGCGGAGGAATGCAACATGGTGCACATGGGCACTTCAGTAGTTTTTGGCCGCGGCAGAGCCGTCATTACTTCCACGGGGATGGAAACGCAGATCGGCCGGATTGCCGGTATGATGGAAAAAGCCGGTGACAGCAAAACCCCTCTGCAAAAAAAACTGGGCCGGTTCGGCCGCCAACTGGGCCTGCTGACCGTCCTCCTCTGCGTGCTGATTTTTTTACTGGGCTTAATGAAGGGAAACGATTTTTCCCAGATGTTTTTCCTTGCTGTCAGCCTGGCTGTAGCTGCCATCCCCGAAGGACTGCCGGCAGTCGTCACCATCGTACTGGCGCTGGGTGTCCAGAGGATGGCCAAACGCAACGCCATCATCCGCAAGCTTCCTGCCGTGGAAACTTTGGGAGCCGCCACAGTAATTTGCTCTGATAAAACGGGCACCCTGACCCATAATGCCATGACTGTCCGGCAGATAATCACCGGAGGCGGCAGGTTCCAGGTTTCAGGCGAAGGATACGGGACAACCGGCGCCTTTTTGCAAGAGGATGGAAAGATCGCCGAACCGGCAGCCGATCGTCTACTCTCCGCCCTACTCAGGATTGCCTTGCTAAACAACAACGCCGCCCTAAAGAAGGACGAAAACGGGGTTGTGCAGGTTATCGGCGATCCCACTGAGGGTGCACTGGTTGCCGCGGCAGGCAAAGCAGGCTTTTTCAGGGCAGAACAGGAAACTGCCCTACCCCGCCTCAAAGAATATCCCTTCGATTCGGTGCGTAAAATGATGAGCACCGTCCACCGGGGAACGCCGGCGAAGCAGCTGGGCATAGGGAATGATGAAGGTTATATACTACTGACCAAGGGCGCCCCGGGAGAAGTACTGGAAAGATGCAGCAGCTGGCTCGGCAGCAGAGGGATTGAGAAACTGGATTCCGCCGGGCGGGACTATTTCCTGGGAGAGAACGACAAAATGGCCAAACAGGCCCTGAGGGTCCTGGCCTTTGCTCTCAAGCCCTTAAGAGATGGTTTGCCGGAAAGTGCGGATGAAGCAGAAAATGGACTAATTTTCATCGGACTGGCAGGCATGATCGATCCGCCGCGCCAGGAAGCCGGCCGGGCGCTGGAACTATGCCGGCAGGCAGGGATACGCGTGAAGATGATTACCGGGGATCACAAAGAAACGGCTCTGGCTATTGCCCGGGAAATGGGCCTGGCCATGGAAGATGAAGAGGCAATCAGCGGCAGTGAACTGGATCAATTGAGCCGGGAACAGCTTCGGAAGGGCGTCGATGGGCTCTCCGTTTTTGCCCGGGTCTCCCCCGAACACAAGGTTCGCATCGTGGAGGCGCTGCAGGCCCGGGGGGAAATAGTGGCCATGACCGGTGATGGCATCAACGATGCCCCCGCCCTGAAAAAAGCCGATATCGGGGCAGCCATGGGCCTGACGGGTACCGATGTGGCCCGGGAGGCAGCGGAAATGGTCCTGGCAGATGACAATTTTGCCACCATCGTGCATGCTGTTCGGGAAGGCCGCATCATTTTTGAAAACATTAAAAAAGCGATCTACTTCCTGCTCTCCGCCAATGTGGGGGAAATTCTCACGATTGTGGGGGCGATTGCCCTTGGCTGGCCCCTGCCCCTGCTGCCCATCCAGATTTTATGGATAAACCTGGTCACCGATAGTCTGCCCGCTTTGTCCCTGGGCGCAGAGCCGCCGGAAAAGGGCATCATGCAACGGCCGCCAAAGGACCCCCATGAAGGCATTTTTCAGCGCGGAGGCGGGACCACGATAGCGGTCTATGGTTTTTTTATTGCTGCAATTGCCCTCCTGGCTTTTTACCTTGGCTGGCAGGACTCTATCGGCAAAGGACGGTCCATGGCCTTTGCCACCCTAGCCCTTAGCCAGCTCGTGCATGTGATCAATTTCCGTTCCCTGCAGGAATCCATTTTCCGGCGGGGCTTGTTCGGCAACAGGCTCCTTTTGGCAGGGGCAGCCTTTTCCCTAATATTGCAGCTCATCGTCCTGCTGACCCCTTTCCTCATGTCCATTTTCCGGGTGACGGCGCTGGCAGCAGGCGATTGGCTGGTCATTTCCGCCCTGGCCCTCTCCATCCTGGTTTTCGCTGAGCTTTGGAAGCAGGTTTTTGCCCGCCTGTATGGCGGCAAACGGTAAAGCCGGCCGGTGCAAACAGCCTGGGGGCCGGTGTGAGGCAGTACCGGCCCCCTAGACTGTTCCGACAAAGCATAACCGTATCGTCCCGCGCCTACCTGCCCTGGGCAATAATTTTTTCTGCCCGCTCGTGCATATTGGGATAAAGATCCACCGGGACAGCAGGCCTCCCCAGTTTCATCAGCACCATAAATCTGGCACACTTTGTTTTATCCCCTTTACAATACCGTTCCCTGTACAGCCTGCCCAGGCCGCTCTCTATGTCCATTTTGCCGGTATAAAACAGGCAAGTTTCCAGATATTCGCAGCTCATTTCTATGAAGCCCTCCTCCTCGCCCAAATCTGTTTACAATGCAAAGAATTATTTGCTTTCGTCCATTTCCGCTAAAAGTACCCCGCCTACTCCTACGTCTTCACGATCACTTTTTCTGAGGTAAACGACGAAGGCCGATTCATCAATTCCCGTCAGCTCGCTGGCTTTTTTTGTGAAAGAACTGATGAGCTCCTTTTTCCTAGCCTTATCCAATTCCGGCCCGTAAAAAAATATCGTTGGCATATGATCACCTCCTCTGTAAAATTTAGCATAACTGGTTTGTTTTTCATTATAACGGCTAGGCCGTTGTTTTGCAAATTTAACCAGCTGCAAAACAGGTTTAAAAAAAGGAAATGTAAAGTGTAATGTTGAATTGTATTAATTATTATTTTCTGGAGGAATATTGCTTGGAACCCGAAAAAGATAAATACCGCCTGCTTATAGAAAATAACCCCGACGCCTTTTCCTATTGCCGGGCCGTCACGGATAATACCGGCAAACCCGTTGATTATATCTTTCTCGATGTGAGCAATGCCTTTACAGAGATGATAGGTCTTTCGCGGGAGGAG
>CAZAQM010000014.1:0-20084 GCA_964487385.1 uncultured Dethiobacter sp. | reverse complement strand
GCGCAATAGCCATAACAAAAGGATAGTAAGCTATGTTTAGAGTCATCGATACTTGCCCTTTATTAAGTAAAGTAATGGCATAGATCCAAATTCTCCAGGCTATGACGCATAGAAAAACAAAAACAACAATATTCACCAAAGTGTCAATAACCCTTTGAATTTTTGCCGGCATTTTATCCATAAACATGCTGACAGCAATATGACCGCCCTGAGTGGCGCAGTAGGCAAGGGATAGTCCTATGGCAATTGAGGTAAAAAAACCGACGAGTTCGACGGTGCCTGTGATGGGAATGCCGATGAGGCGCAGGATGGCATTGATAACCACAAGGCCCATAACTGAAACGAGTAAAATTTCGGCTATATGGTTGATCATATAGCTAAATCTGGAGATGTAACTTTTCAAAATTGATCCTCCCCTGTCTTTTCCGTTGGATGTTGTATGGGCAACAAATCGTTGCCCATACAACCACTTTTACCGGTGTCCTTTTAAAAGGGGTGATTATTTTTGCGGAACCGTCAGGCATGAAAGGAAATTACCATTCATATTTGACATCCGGCAGTTCACGGTTAAATTTTTCTACTGTTTCTTTAACAGTCTGCAGGATTTCCTTGCCGGGTAAACCTTTGGCATCGAGCGCTTTAACATGATCTTCCTGCAGGTATTCTATTTTATCCAGCCATGCTTCCTCGTCAGACAAGTAAATATACTCATAGTCTTTTGATTCATTTAATTTTTGGAGACCGCTAACATTTTCTTCATCAAAGACGTGCGGTACGGTGCTGTTGAAAAATTCGCTGGTGGTGTTGGTAAAAATCTCCTGAAGATCGGATGGCATGGAGTTCCATTTGTCAGGATTCATGACACAGAAGAACAGCTGTTGGCAGAAAAAAGGCGTATGGGTTATATAGTCGGCTGTTACTTCGCCCAGCCGGAAGGTTACCGTTGTACAAGGGGCGCCAATGGCAGCTTGTGCCACACCCTTTTGCAGTGCCTCATAAAAGTCGGCCATGGGCATGGCCACGGGAGATCCGCCGAAGGCTTCGACCACTTCCGTATTCTGTCCCCCGGGGCTGAGTATGATCATTCCCTGCAAATCTTCCATGGTTCTCACCGGTGTATTTGTAAACAGGTCCATACTGCCGCTACCAAAAGTCCAAATATGTTTTGTATCCTGAAGTTCTTCAGGATCAAGCTTGGCTAAAACTTCCATGGTTGCTCTGGCCTGTACCTCTGAGCTTTTCATATTGATGCCGGGCAGCAGAAAAGTTTCCACGACAGGGAATCTTCCTCTCGAATAGCCATAAACCGACATACCAATATCTGCCACACCCTGGACCACACCTTCATAAATTTCTGCCGCCGGTATGAGGGTTTCCCCGGGATAAGTAATTATTTTAATCCGGCCGTTTGATGCTTCATCCAAGGCCTTGGCCCATCCTTGGGCTACCACTGTTTCCACAGCATTGCCTGCAGGCCAAAAATGCGCAAGAGAAAGCTCCACCACGGTTTCCTCCGCGTCATCCCCTCCGACTGAACTTTGCCCGCCGGTGCAGCCCGCTGCCATTAAAGCTAACAGAAGAACGGGAACCAGACTGATAATACAGAACATCTTGAAAATATTTTTTTTCATTGTCGTTACCCCCCAATATTTTTTTAGATATTTCCGATAATGTTGCCGACAAATTTGTATTCCTTATCGGACAGTACTTTGTTAATTGGCCCAAAATGCAGCGCCCCCATGGGGCATACCCGTACACAAGCGGGCTGAAGCCCTGCCTCCACCCTGTCCGAACAAAGATCGCATTTCTGCATTTTATCTTCCAGATCATAACGGGGTACCCCGAAAGGACAGGCCAGGGCACAGCTATGGCAGCCGATGCACAGATCGCTGTCGACTACTACCGCCTTGGTCCTTTGATCCTTTGTGATGGCGCCCGTGGGGCAGCCCATTATGCACGGGCTGTCGGCGCAGTGCAGGCATGCGGCGGATACATATTGTACGCTGGTATTTGGAAAACTCCCCCCTTCAATAGTATAGATTCTTCTGAATGCCGGTTGGCCTTTTTCCGGGAAAATATCGTTCTGATCCATACAGGCCACCACACAGGCGCCACATCCGCTGCAAAGGTTTATATCCAGATATATTGCCTTTTCCATTAGCAATCTGATCCCCCTTCCGAAACCTTTTCAATCTTGCACAGGGCAGTTTTAAACCCCGGGTAGCCTGAAAGCGGGTCGAGGTAATTGCCCTCGAATAACACATTAACATCGGCATGTGGATGCCCATGATACATATGCACAATACCAGGCTGGATCGTTTGGGTTAAATTTGCTTTGACCACAATAGAATCCTTGGGTGTTGCGATGCGGATCGTATCATTTTGTTTTATTCCCAACCGAAGAGCATCCTCAGCATTTAGATCCGCCGAGGGAAAGTTTGGCCTGAGGCTGCTCGTCCAGGATAACCGGTAGGTGCGCGTATGGACAAACATCGGCAGCCTGGAGCCGGTATTTAAGACGAAAGGATATTCCTTGGCCAATTCCGGGGAGGCCTCCCTGCTCAGCGTGGGATGTTGATAAACCGGCAAGGCTTCATGGCCGGGTTTCCCTGCATATTTTTCTAAAACAGCGGATTTAAATTCCATCTTTCCGGTTGGCGTTTTAAAACCTGTTTTGATATATTTCTTTTCAAAATATGGTTCCGGCTTTGGTACAAACATGCCGCCGGGATGTTTCTTCAGTTCAGCCACAGTAATACCGCTGGGTTCCAGGATCCAATCGATACTGGCCTCATAACCCGCCCTAAAAAGCGGATCATCTATCCCCAGTTTGTTCGCCAGTTCATAGATGATTTGGGCCGAGGGGCGGGAATCGAAAAGGGGCGGAATTGCCGGCTGGGTAAAAATAATATATTTTTCGTCATAACAACGAAGTTCGCTTTGTTCCACCGAGGTGCAGGCAGGCAGAACGATATCGGCATACTTGCATGTATCGGTCATAAAAATATCTACGTTAACAAAGAAATCCAGTTTGTTCAGGCTATCCAGCATCCCTTTGGAGTCCGGCCACATGCGGTAGTTAAGGCCGAGGCCGATTAGTGATTTTATGGGGTAGGGTTTCCCGGAACGAATCTGGAATGGCAGATGCATGGCCTGTCCTTCGCTTTCAGTTAAAGCGGTCCAGACTGGGAACTTGTCTGCTGCAATCCTTGGGGGCATATCCTCCCAAGGTTTGGGCTGGCCAAATTCTTCTTCCCGGGTTTTTACGGAGGCGGCCATGTAGAGAAAGCTAATGGGCTTAATCTGGTTGCCTCCGATGACATCATAATTGCCTGTCAGCCCGACCAGTGAAAAGATGGCCCGGTAATTTTGTATACCGTTGGTATGATGCACTACTGACGAAGAACTGGGCAAAATAGCAGCAGGTTTAGTGGTGGCATACATTCGCGCCGCAGCTACAATTTTATCGGCGGGAACACCGGTTAGCTCCTCACCTTTTTCCGGTGTAAACTGCTTAACATATTCCTTGTATTCTTCAAAACCATAGGTATGATTGAAAACAAATTCCTGATCGTAGAGTTTTTCCCTGATGATCACATTGGCCATCGCCAAAGCCAATGCGCCATCGGTTCCCGGCCAAACCTGCAAATGAAGATCGGCATGAGCCGTCGTTGGGGTATTCCTCGGATCCACAACGATGAGCTTCATTCCTCTTTCCTTTCCTTTGATGATCAGCCTGGCATTGCCCGGGCGGGTATAAAAAGGGTTATTGCTCCAAACAAGGAGGCAGTTGGTGTTTACCAAATCAGGCCTTCCGGGAATGCCCAGAACCAATTTTTGGGCCAGGGCCGTTGCATAATAACAAACACTGGATTCCGTTATATAGTTTGGTGAACCGAAGGAATGGGCCAGACGTTTGAGATAAGGCCTAAAGTATTTGGAATAGCCCGAATAAAAAACGACGCTTTCCGGGCCATATTCGCTTTTGGTGGCATTAAACCTATCGGCAACGGTTTCCAAAGCTTCATCCCAGGAAATTGCCTCAAATTTTCCAGCCCCCCTGGGCCCCACCCTTTTTAGCGGCGTTTTAATCCGTTCCTCATTATAAACATATTGGCGGGTAGCCGCACCCTTGGAACACAGGGTGCCTTTGCTGTATGGGTTTTCCTCGGTACCCTCAACTTTAATAATTTTTCCATCCTTCACGTAAAGATCCAACCCGCATTGGGTAAGGGGATCGCAGATGGTGCAAATAGATTTTCTAATCTCGATACCCGTTTCAGGGGTGGGAATCTTGCTTTTTAGCAGCTGTTCCGCATCTTTCATGCTATTTTACCTCCGTCAAGATTTTTCTGGTTAACACATTCTGAATTGCCGGCAATGAATGAAAATAAGCATGGCCTCCATTAAGCAATCTGTTAACCAACGCATTTTTTAGAACACCGGACTCGGTGTAGTTATCTAAAAGATTTACGCCGGTCAGGGAACCCCCTTTCCAGAATAGTTGGCTAAACTGTCTGCCATCAAACTTTCTTTCCACCTTGTCATAGTCGTAAACGTCTCCTATACCAACGAAATCCATGCCTAAGAAGTGTGTGATATTATGAGGGATATTTCCATGAAAAATTCCCTTTATCCCTGCCATGTTTTTCCCTGCATTTTGCCCCTGGAAGCGGGCGTTAGCCCATAAACCGATGATCTGCCGCTTTCCGGTGAGCAGGTTTTTGCCCTGTGCCACATCCCCGGCGGCATAAAGATCCGGTAAATTTGTTCTCATCCGGGAATCTATTAAAATTCCTTTATCGACTTCCACTTGTTTAGGGTTAACGAAAGCAATGTTGGCCCTCACCCCAATACAAATAAAGAGAAGATCAGCTTCTTTCGTTTCGCGGCAATTTTTAAATGAAACTTTTACACCGCGGGCAGTGTCCTCTATTTTCTCCAGTTCAGCACCAAATTTTAATTCTATTCCCTTTTCGGTTAAACGATCCTCTATCAGACGGGCACATTCGGGATGGGCAGCCAGGGGAAAGATATGCTCGGCAAGATCGATCAGGCATACCTCCATTCCCTGTTGATAAAAGAGTTCCACCATTTTGATGCCGATCATCGAGGCGCCGATAACCAGGGCCTTTTTGGGTTTTCCCTGCAAAAAATTTTTAAGCCTGATAGCATTGTCAACTTCTCTTATGGTATAGACCTTCTTAGATTCTATGCCCTTTATGGGGGGCAAAAAAGGAGAGGCCCCCGAGGCTATCAGGCATTTATCGTACTTTAGCTGGAGGCCATCCTCATTGGTTATTGTTTTTTCTTCATGATCCATGGCAACCACAGGGGAATCAGGGTGAACGTGTACCTTGTATTTATTAAAAAAGTCCTCCTTGCCGTAAGGGAAAAGCTGATCGAAGGTAATTTTCCCCGCGGCATAATATGTCGTAAGCATGGGATTATAGATAGGCCATTTACTATCCGTAAAAAGATGGATTTCGCCTCTATAGCCATTTTTACGAAGTACCATTATGCATTCCGCACTTGCACATCCACTGCCAATCATGGCGATTATCTTTCTTTCCGCTGACAATAGAACACCTGCTTTCACTGGCAAAAGCATGGACCGTTTTTATTCTAAGGCCTTTTATAAAAACCACAATGCTTTTGCCTTGCTAAATACAAGATAATAGTTAGTTCAACTATACCGCCTGTCTGATTTGCCAGAAGATTAGGACATGTCATACTGAATTTAAATAAAATTAATAATTATTTTAAACCATCGTTTTTGGAATGTCAATTAACTCTATTCAACTACCTCCGCGAAAATATGAGGATATATGCGATAAAATTTACTCATAAAGGCCCAATTTGGGTTTTTTTGCACATTTTCGAGGCAAATGTTAAAGCCAGGGCCAGTTATTCCGCCGCCACCAACTGTGTTCCTGACAATACCCCGCAGGAGGCATGGAAAGGGCGTCCCATGGCATTCTGCCCGGACCGCCTTTCCAGCGATCATCGGTCGTTATAAAATCAGGCCGGAGCAAAAAGGCTTTTAAAACCTGCGGGCAGGTGTCTCCCGCTAAAAGCCCGCTAGTCTGGCAAACATTCGCTAAAATATGCCGATCGCAGGTTTCCCGGGGGAGCTCACCCTCCGGGAATATCTCCCAGGCAAGGGCGTCCTCCGGGCAATGCGGCCCGGGAAGCAACCCGGACTTGCTGCAGATGCGCATTGGTTCCGCCATGCCGGCAGGCTTGGGGAAATCTGCCGGCGGTACGGCCTCATAGATTTGGCTCAGGAGTGCATTCATTAGGGGAATAGCCGCCTTGCTTCCGCCGGCTATCTGTCCCAGCCGGGGGATGTCGTGGCCCAGCCAGAGGGAAACAACAATATTGGGGGTGTAGGCAACGAGGCAGGCATCACGGTTCTCGCTGGCCGTTCCCGTTTTTGCGGCTATGGGCCTATCGGTCCGTATTCCCATCGATGTTCCCCGCAATGCTGCCTCCCTAAGCATATCATTGAGCAGGTAGGCTGTTTCTGGCTTAAGAATAGTTTTGGGCTTCTGCCGGGCTTCATAGAGGATAGCCCCGCTTCGATCCTCAATCCTTTTTATAACATGAAGATCGGTCCGTATTCCTCCGTTGGCCGGCACGGCGTAGGCTTGGGCCATATCGAAGGCGGGTACCCCCCGGGTCAGTCCGCCCAGCGCGGCTGCCAGGTTGTTATCATCTGGTTCCAGGGTAGTCAGGCCCATCTCTTCTGCATATCCAAGGCCTGTTTGGGGCGTCAAGGCAGAAAATATTCTTACGGCCGGGACGTTTTGCGAATGGACCAGGGCCTCCCGCACGGTCATCAACCCTAGAAATTGGCGATCAAAGTTTTCCGGGGCCCAGTCTCCAACGATCAATGGGGCATCGTCAACGATGGAGCCGGGTAAAACTAATCCTTCCTCCATTGCCGGAGCATAGACGGCAAGGGGTTTAATGGCCGAGCCGGGCTGCCTGGGGTTGAGGTAGCGCAGATCCTGGTTTTCCAGGCTGTACTGCCTGCCTCCCACCAGAGCAAAAACTTCCCCGCTGGCAGGATCGGCCACTACCGTTGCTGCCTGCGGCTGCAAGATCCCCTCTTCCGAAAAAGTTTCCGGGGGATAATAATCGTATCCGTTCTCCTCCAGCAGCTGTTTCATCAAGCTCATATCGACGTGTTGATTATGAGGGTAAAGAGTTTCATCGTTTAAAACTGCTTCTGCAGCAGATTGCACCTCCTTATCCATCGACGTATAAATTTTTAATCCCATGGAGTAAACAGCCTCATAGGCCTCCAGGCGGTTGCCGAACCGGGGCATGCTGCTTAGGATATCGATAAGCTCGTGATGGATGGCATAATCGAGAAAGTAGGGGTGGGGATACTTGAAGGCAGGCAAATCACTTAAAATTATCTCCTGCTTTTGGGCTTCCGCCCACTGTTCATCGCTTAGATAATGGTTCTCATACATCTTTTGCAAAACCAGATTTTTCCTTTGCATAGAAATCTCTGGATTAATAAATGGCGAATAGTTGTTTGGCGAGCGAGGTATGCCTGCCAGCAACGCCGCCTCGGCAACAGTCAGATCGCCGGCATTTTTCTGGAAATAGTTGCGGGAAGCAGCCTCCAGGCCATAGGCTCCGTGGGCAAAGTAGATCTGGTTAAGATACATTTCCAATATTTCTTTTTTGGAAAACTGCATCTCCAACTTTACAGCCAGATATGCCTCCTTAATTTTGCGGCCCAGGGTCTTTTCCCGGCTTAAGAAGGCATTTTTAACCAATTGCTGTGTGATGGTGCTTCCGCCTTGTTCAGCGCTCCACTCCCCCCGGCGCAAATTTGTAAACAATGCCCTTGCAATCCCTAACGGATCGATACCGGGATGTCGGTAAAACCGTTCGTCCTCCACGGCGATAAAGGCCTGCTGTACATGAGGCGGTATTTCTTCAAGGGAAACATGAATGCGGTTTTGTTCACCATAGAGTGCGGTTATCTCCAGGCCTTGACGATCATAAAAAAGGGAGGCCAGCGGGGCAAATTTTTCCCACCGGGAAAAATCTGGGATATCGCCGGTGGATGAATAGACAGCCGTCAGGGCTCCGGCGATTACCACAAAGATTATCGCTAAAAATAATGCCCCCTTTAGAAAAATATTTTTTAGTCTGGGTATCCATTTTTGTTTAATCAATATTTTGCAGTCCTTTTATGGCGCGTTTACCCTAGAATAGTGCTAACCAAGCCCCAATTCAAGTTGTAAATTTCCCCATAAAAAGACATCCTCCGGGAATAAAGCTGAATTATTCCCGGAGGATGCCCACTAAGCCCTGCGGAAAGAAACCCCCTCTTTTGTTCTTGCTGGTTAAACTTTTAAGGATCTTTGATTTCCGTTCTCCTTGAACCCCTCATAGGTGTTTTTTGTCCCGGAGTATAGGCCAATGGAGGAAAGCCCGAGAACAATCCCCAGCATAACGGCTTTTTTGGGATCATCCGGTGAAATATAGTATAAACCACTAAGAATACCGATAAGGACAGCAAAAAGCGGGGTAAGTCTTTTCGGAATTCCAACCCTTTTTAAAAGTTCAATTAACCCCATGATGATAGGTACCAGTGCCATGCCATATATTGCAATCTCGTCCAATTGCCAGACCTCCCAAAGGATGAATTGTTCCTGTATATATATTCGGGAGGTTTGAAGAAAAGAACGCCTTTAACCTGCTCTTTTAATGTTTTTGCCTGGCCCTGGTATCCATTTCCATTACGTAGGCAAGCAGGAGCGCCACGGCTTCATAAAGTTCTGCAGGTATTTCCTGGCCGGGTATGAGTTTGCGCAGCGCCTGGGCAAGAGGGGCGTTTTCCTCGACGGGAATTTTATTTTCCCGGGCAAGGGATATGATTTTTTCCGCCATTCTGCCCTGCCCGGAAGCCGTAACGACAGGCGCCAGGTCCTGGTTTTTTTTGTAGCGAAGGGCTACGGCAATCTTTGGCTTTTTCCTGCTGCCGTTCAATGTTTACCATCCTTTCATTGGGGAAACGATTATACTCTTGTATTGATGAAGAAATGCTCTTTTTGGGGGCTATCCTCCCGGCTCAAAACGGTGATTCCCAGGCTGGTTTTTTGCAGGAAGCTTGCCAGGAGAAGCTGGAGCTCCGCAAAATCCTGGCAAAGGTATGATACTATTTCCCTGGATTCTGCATATAGCGAACAATTATAAAGCTTTTCCCCCCCCCGAAGGCGCAAAAGGACAGGGCCAAGGTTTTCCGTTTCCAGGATGAGCTCGAAGAGAAAACTAGGAGTATCTTTATCAGCAGGAAGGCTGCTTCGTCCTCTCCTCTTTCCTTGAGATTTTCGGGGAATGCGTACAAGCAAAGGGGTGGGCATTCCTTGGGGATTGTTGATTACTGTTTGCACTGTTTGCAAGTTGGCAGCGCTTTCTTTTTCCATCCGCTGGATATGTTCGGGGGGGCCCCCCGGCGCCGGGCGTTTTGCCCGTTCAAAAGAAGGCAGCTCTTTCTGATGAAAAGTTTGCGAATTTTGTTCAGCGGGTATATGGGGCTTTTTGCCGATGAAGCTGTTTTTAATGGATTTGATGAGGTTGATAAACGGCAAAGATGCAGGCCTCCTTTCCCGCTGTTATTTAAGGATGAATGTTTATTGCTGCCTGAATCCGTTGCAGCGGGGGTTATTCATCTTTTTCCATGAGCACGGTGGGGGCGCCTTTAATCTGCTTTAGCAGCGAAAGATCATCCATGATCCTCCCGACGATATTGACGGGGCCGGCTGCACGAATCTCGGAACCGCGGCTGGCAGGAGTAGGGCCATAGAAAAGGCAGATTGCCTGCAGGGGAGGCCAGTAGGTTATTTCCCCTGCCTCCAGAACATCCCTGGCATCTTTCTCCGGCGGAGAGGTTACCTGCGATGAAAAATAAATTTCCCCGCCCCAAGTGTTACCCCGCCCCGTTATCGGCAGGGAATCATAGATTTTTTGGGCCGTTGCCGAGCTGTTTAAAACCCCTTTGAGGGAGAATTTATCATTAATTGTTATTTTTATCTTCATTGCCTCCACCTTCCACTTCTATGTTTGATTTACCATGACCCAGGGTATAATAATAGTATGGGACAGAACGGTATGAAAGATCGCCTCAAGATAGGATTTTTTACCGATAGTTATACGCCCTATATCAGCGGTGTCGTGCGCTCTATCCAAATATTGAGCGAAGAGCTCGATAAGAAGGGGCACACTTCCTTTATTTTTTGCCCCGCCTACCCCCAAAAAACCAGCGATGAGAATATCTATCGCTTTGCCTCACTGCCCGCACCGACAAACCGTGATTTTGTTTTACCCCTGCCCATTTCCCCCCGCCTGCGCAGCACCATTCGCATGCTGGATCTGGATATCATCCATGTCCACACCCCGTTTTTGATGGGTTCCCTGGGAGCATCCACGGCCAGGCGTTTTAATCTGCCCCTGGTTTTCACGCACCATACGCTTTATCATAACTATGCACACTACCTGCCCCTGGGAAGAAAGGCAGCCTCCGAAATCATCAGACAATGGGATAGGAATTTCTGCAACCGCTGTGATTTAATCATTGCTCCTTCCCAATTCGTGAGCGAACTGATCGTGCGCGGCGGCGTGCAGACCCCTGTCAGCGTAGTACCTACAGGGCTCCCCGAAAAATATTCCTCCGGCAATCCTCTGTGGCTGAGGGAGAGGTTTGCTCTCAAGCCGGAAAACAGGATCCTGCTTTATGTTGGGCGTCTGGGCAAAGAAAAAAATATTATTTTTCTTCTCGAGGCAATGGAGGAGATCCTGCGCCGAAGAAAAGATACCAATCTCGTGCTCGTCGGTACAGGCCCTGAAGAGGCCAACTTAAAACAACAAGTCCTGAAGAGAGATTTACAAGACTTTGTTTGCTTTACCGGTAGGGTTAGCTACCAGGAGCTGCAAAACTGCTATGCAGCAGCCGATATATTTGCCTTTGCTTCCCTGACAGAAACACAAGGCATGGTGCTCGGAGAAGCAAAAATTTTCGGCCTGCCCCTGGTCGTCCTCTATTCCCCCTGTATGGCAGAGATGGTCTTTCATGGCAGGGATGGTTTTCTTGCCCATACCCTTGATGATTTCGTGAAACATCTTCTTTACTTGCTGGCGAATAAAAAAGCTTCGATTTCCATGGGGCAAAAAGGCAAATTAAACGCTCTCCGCTTTACTACCGGAATTTTTGCTTCTAAAATGCTTGAGGCCTACTATCGTGCCAGGCAGTACAAGGATGCCAAAGAAAAGAGCTATCCGCTCTGACAAAATTGTTTGGCTTTATTTATTCTTTTGATAACCTTTTCCTTGCCGAGGAGAATCATTGTATCAAAAAGATCGGGCCCCATGGTCCGCCCTGTTATTGCCATTCTAATGGGCAAATTTATTTTTGACAGCGGCAGCTTGAGGGAACTGCCGAGGGTTTTTAGTTTTAGCTTAATATTATCCTTCTGGAAAGGTACCGCATCTTCCAGGGCGTTTATGATTTCATCCATAACCGGCAGGGTGTTTGCCCCCTTAAAATGTTTGGCCACGCCTTCCTCATCATAAGGAAAATCCTCACTGAAGAAATAAATAGCAGCGTCTGCCACCTCCTCCAGGGTTTTTACCTTTTCCCTGACCAGATCCACTGCTTCTTCCAAATATTTTTGTTCATCCTCCGTCTGCACTGCGGAGATTATTCTTTTCTCCTGCAGAAAAGGAAGGGCCATTTTTCCGATTAACCCTTTTTCCTTTGTTCTCAGATAGTGGCTATTGAGCCAGGTTAATTTTTTGAGGTCGTAAATGGAGGCGTCTTTGCCAACCTTGTCCAGGGAAAATAAGGCGATCATCTCATCGAGCAGCATGATTTCCTTGTCTCCCCCGGGTGACCATCCCAGAAGCGCCAGGTAGTTGATCAATGCCTCCGGAAGTATACCCATATCCCGGTATTCCTGCACAGAGGTTGCCCCGTGTCTCTTGCTCAGCTTGCTGTGATCCGGCGCCAGAATCATGGGAACATGGGCATAGACAGGAACCTCCAGGCCCAGTATCTGGCAAATAATCTGCTGTCGGGGCGTGTTGGAGAGATGTTCTTCCGCCCGGATTACATGGGTAATTTCCATCATGGCATCGTCCAGTGTGGAAGCGAAATTATAGGTGGGGATGCCGTCTGATTTGATGATGATAAAATCATCAAAAATTTTGTTTTCAAAGGTTACCCGGCCCCTGATCAGATCGTTTACTATTGTCTCCCCTTTTTCAGGAACTTTTAGGCGAATGACAAAGCTTTGGCCGGACTTTTTTTTCTCCTCGACTTCCTCGGCGGATAAATTCCGGCAGGTTCCGCTATATCTTGGGGGAAGCCCCCGCCTGGTATTTAACTCTTTTTGCCTTGCCAGCTCTTCCGGTGTGCAAAAGCAGCAATATGCATCGCCGCTGTCGAGTAGTTTTTCCAATTCCTGTTGATAGAGGGGCAGGCGCTGCATCTGATAATAGGGGCTAAAGGGGCCGCCTTTGCGGGGGCCTTCATCCCAATCCAACCCCAGCCACTGCATGGAATCAAGGATTGTCTTTAAAAATTTTTCACTGGATCTTTGTTGATCGGTATCATCAATGCGCAGGATCATTTTGCCGCCTTGGTTCCGGGCAAAAAGCCAGTTGAACAGCGCCGTTCTCACCCCGCCAATATGGAGTTCACCGGTTGGGCTGGGTGCAAATCTGACCCTTACTGTCATTTATTTATACACCTCGCTGAAATCTATTCTTTAGGCTGTTTGTTTTTTACTTCTTCTTTTTCCGTAAAAATCCTGCCCTACCTAGCGATTATGCCCAAAAAAATACCATCTTATCAGATGGCAGTCTAAAGCAAATTTTGTTTTGCTATAAAATTTTAAAGCGGTTTTCGTTTATCGCGGGGTCATCTATTTATCCTTTTCACCTGCTATTTTGGATTCCTCCCGTTTTACCATGCTATTAACAGCGCCAACGGTTATTCCCACGGTAGCCAGGAACTTGATTGGGCGCAGGGCAATATTCCAGGCATAGGAACTGAGAGAAACCAGTGGATCGGCAGGCAGTCCGTATTTGTCCGGGGAATCCGCCAGAACATAGATTACCCCCAGCCCGCCCATTTCATCATTACCATAGATCTGGGCATTCTTAAACCCTTTTTCCTGCAGGGCGGCCACTTTTGCCTCCGCCTCAGCCAGTTTGTCATCCAGATCCCCAAAGCTGAGCGCCCCGGTCGGGCAGGCTTTGGCGCAGGCAGTAGTATGCCCGTTGCTGATGCGATCATAGCAAAAGGTGCATTTCCATGCCACCTTTTTATCGGTAAGCTGGCCGACCCGGGGAATATCAAAGGGGCAGGCGCTACGGCAAAGGCCGCAGCCGATGCAGCGTTCATGATCGACTTTGATTGGCCCCAGCTCCGATTTTTCGATAGCGTTGGCGGGACAGACGGAGATACACCCCGGTTTTTGGCAGTGCATGCAGGATATAAAAGAAAAGTACCACTTTATTGAGTCGTCCTCAGCATGCTCGTTGAACTTGATCCTGCTCCAGACTTCCGGAAACAGATCGGCAGGGTTCTCATAGGAACCGGTAAATTCCGTTTGAGTTGCCGGCAATTGATTCCAGTTCTTGCAGGCAACCTGGCAGGACTTGCAACCGATACACCATGTAGCATCAACCAGCCTAACTTTCCTTGCCATTATCCTGTCCTCCTTATATTGCACAGAAACGCTTTATACTCTGGAATGGTTGTATTGGCACACCCGATGGAGGGAGTAATATCATTTCCCGATGGTCCCCTGGAGAGGCCCATGAAGCCCCAATGGAAGAAAACCCCCACAATTTCCACAACCTTGCCACCTGTAACCGTCAGGGATTTAATCCTCGGGGTTACCGCAACTTTGCACTCAAACTTGCCCCGCTTGCTGGAAACCTCCACCTTGTCACCGTTTTGCGCACCGATTTTACCGGCCAGCGTGGGGCTGATCTCCACAAACATTTCCGGCATGGCCTCGACGAGCCAGGGGTTATTGCGGGTCATGATCCCCGTTTGATAATGCTCCGTCAGGCGGTAGGTTGTACATATATAGGGGAATTCCTTGCTGCCCATATCGGCTCTGCTTTCAGGATACCAGACAGTGCTGACGGGATTGAACTGTACGCCGGACATGATATTGGGCACAGGGCTTTCCCATGGTTCATAATGCTCGGGGAAGGGTCCCTCGACCATTCCGGTGGAAAAAAGTCTGCCCTGGCCTTCATCTGTCATGATAAAGGCATTGTATTTTGTTTCCTCCGGAGGGACAGTGGCGTTGAAATCAGGCACATCATTTTTCTTCCATTCTAAATCCAGGCCGTCCCACCAGAGTACCGGCACATCCGGGTTCCAGGGGTTGCCCTGGGGATCGGCAGAGGCACGGTTATAGATGATCCTTCTGTTGAGCGGCCAGGCATAAGCCCACCCGGGGTTGCTGCCGATCCCCTCGGTTTCCTTAATGCGGCTTTTGCAGGCCGGGGCCGTTTCGTTATTATAGTAACCGCTGTAGATCCAGTTGCCGCAGGTCGTGGACCCATCATCGGCGAGTTTGGAGAAGTTTTCCAATAATGCCCCGCCCGCTGTTTCATAGCCGTTGAGTTCCATGGCAACCAGGGTGGAATCGGCTTCATCCCCATAATCCCAGTTCATTTTCAAGATTGGATCGGGGAAAGCCCCGCCTTCTTTTTCATAAAGCTGGCGAACAGCTTTAAACAGCTTGTCGGCTATCCACAGATCGGGCTTGCAATCCCCCGGGGGATCCTGGGCTTTGTTGCGCCACTGGATCCAACGGCCGCTGTTGGCGATGGTGCCATCCTTTTCAAAATGCATGGCGGCCGGGAGCAGAAATACCTCCGTATCAATTTCTTCCGGGTTAAGATCGGGCGCTTTCCAGAAGGCAGCCGTTTCATTTTCATAGATATCGGCAGAGATAAGCCAGTCCAGCCTGGCCAGATATTTTCTTTTTAAGGCGGATGATGGTCCCCCTACCGCAGGGTTGTCCGCAAAACAGATCACCCCTTTTATTTCGCCCTGGCCCATATATTTGGAACTGGCGATATAGGAGCGTTCCTTATCCAGCTTGGGCAGGTAATCGTAGCAAAAATCGTTTTCCGCCGAGGCATGTTTCCCCCAAAAAGCTTTTAAAAGGCTGGCAATAAACTTGGGGCGGTTTGCCCAATAACCGCCGGGAGTGGTATCGTTATAGGCCTTGAGCGTGGGATGCGTTTTCTCGTGGGGACAGGGCATATAACCGGGAATGATATGATAAAGAATGGCCATATCTGTGGAGCCCTGTACATTTGACTGTCCGCGCTGGGCGTTGACACCGCCTCCGGCGATACCCATATTTCCCAGCAATAGCTGCAGCATGGCCAGGGCGCGGACATTTTCCGAACCGTTGGTAAACTGGGTGACGCCCATGGCGTAAAGGACGGTTCCCGCTTTGCCCGGTTGCCCGGTGCTGCAGTAAAGTTCGGCGACTTCCCGGAACTTGTCTTCGGGACATCCGGTTATCTCACAAACCTTTTCGATCGTGTAACGGGAGAAATGTTTTTTTAATAATTGAAAGACACAGTGGGGATTTTGCAGGGTTTCATCTTTGATGATCTTTCCATCGGCATCGGTTTGGTAAGACCAGGTGGATTTGTCATAGCTGACCTGGCCTCCGCTGAACTGTGCCCCGGAAAAAAGCCCATCCTCAAACCCAAAACCCGGGTTGATGAGGCTCGACGCATTAGTGTAATAAAGCACGTATTCCTCATGGTACAGCTTTTTTTCCAGGCAATAATTGATTATCCCCCCCAAAAAGGCAATATTGGTGCCCGGCCGGATCGGGGCATAAAGATCTGCCTGAGAAGCAGTTCTGGTAAAACGGGGGTCAACGACGACTAGCTTTCCGCCTTTCTCCAGTGCCCTGGTGATCCATTTCATGGAGATGGGATGGTTCTCCGCCGTATTTCCGCCAAATTGCAGAATAACATCCGCATGTTGGTAGTCGATCCAGTGGTTGGTCATCGCACCCCTGCCAAATGTGTTGCCAAGACCGGCAACGGTGGAGGAATGTCAGAGACGGGCACAATGGTCGATATTTATAATCCCATGGGAACGGGCAAATTTATGGAAAAGATAGTTTTCTTCGTTATTGCACATGGCGCTTCCCAGCCAGGAGAGCGCGGTGCAGCGGTTGACGGTAACCCCATCCGTATTTTTTTCTTCGAAGTGCATGTCCCTTAGATCCTTGATGCGTCGGGCCATTTTTCCCAGGGCCCAATCCCAATCTTTTACTTCCCAGTCCTTTGCTTTTGGCGCACGGTAAAGGACCTGGGTCATCCGCTGCGGGTTGGGAACCAATTCACTTTTGCCATTATAGGTATAGTACATGTTGAACAGTGCCGAACCCTTGCTGCAAAGGCTGCCTTCATTGATGGGGTTATCGGGATCCCCCTCAATGGCCACTATCTGTCCATTTTCAACATAACAGAGGACGCCGCAGCCGACGCCGCATATGGGGCAAACGGTTGTTACCGTATCGGCATAGGCGATGCGGTAGTCTTCCGGTATGACTCTTTTGCTGATACCAAGTTTGGCAGCAACGCCGGCAGTAATTGCTGCTCCGGATATCAATAGGAAACTCCTGCGGGAAATTTTCACAGGCTAGTTCACCTCGCCCTTCTCTTATTGGAACGAAAATAGGTAAACCCTATTTAATAATCTTTATTGCTCCTCTGCTTGGGGGGCGGTAACCTTCCTTTTCCGCCAGTTGATCCAAGTAGGCTGTGCCGATTGCTTCCACTTCCAAAAGGACATCTTTGCCCAGGGCCTTGCTGTCGATCGTCTTTAAGTATTTTTTACACTTTTCACAGACATGGACCTGGCGGGCTTTATCGCCGATAACATAAAAAAAGCGCAGTGCCTTGTGATCGGTATTATGGCAATAAGGGCATTCCATGCGCGGGAATTCCCATTGCGCATGGCAAAGCCAGCATTCCAAAATTCTTGCCCCATCTTCCTTTCGGTGCTGGGCAATCGTGGCAATCTGGCTGCATACGGGGCAGTATCCCTGGCGCCAGATGCTAAAATCCGCTTTTTTCTGAACTTCCTTCATCAGAACGCTGTAAAAAGGACTAAGGCTCATAAAAAGAACAAAGGCAAGAACCTCGCTGTCCAATCCCGTTCGTCTGTCCATTTCATTTATTTCAATTAAATCAATAAGTTCTTCCTTATTTAATAAGGCTATGCCATTCAAAAAATTAGCAATTCTTTCTTCGCTAAATTCCCTTGCCTGGGGCAATTTTAAAAGTGAATCGGGCGCACCGGGACTTTCCTTTTTTATTGCCCGGCAGATAGAGACGAGAACCTCCTTAAAAATTTTGGTCTCTATATCTAACTTCTGGCTTGACAGTACAAATTTTTTGTTCCTGAAATAGTTCTTTAACTGTTCTTCTGTCAACGTAACAGCAAAATGAATTTTATTTAAATAGGCAGTTTGTGCTGCTAAGATCGATTTGTAAAGAGAAAAAATTTGCGCTTGATCGCTATTTTTTTTGAGAAAAAAAGCAACCCCTTCGTTTATCCGTTCCGGTGATGGCGGATAATGGTTTCCCATGCTTTTCCTCCTTTCCTGGTACGCTTACCTACCAGGATCCACGACATCTTCTTTCTCCCTCTAGCTTTTTGCTCCCCTCTTCAAAAGGAAGGCTCTTGTCTTTTTTTAATTTCCCCCTTTTAAAAAAATATTTTGTAGGTAGTGATGCAGCTTGAGAAAATTTGAACAAACTATCTTTTAAATTACCACATCAATATTGCCATAAGTCCTCCCTATTTGGTATAGGGGAAAATGCTAAAATTAAAGCATAAAATAGGGGAAAACCCCTATTAATCAGAGTTATCCCCTTAACAACAACCATCTCTAGTTATTACTATCTGTTCAATTTATCCATATACCCAATTGTGCAGCTCTTTTTCATAGGAAACAATTTCTTCCGGCGAGAAAAATAGGCTTATCTCTCTGGAGGCGCTTTCCAATGAATCCGATCCGTGCACAATGTTGTTACCGGTAAAAAGCCCAAAATCCCCGCGAATAGTCCCCGGCGAAGCCTCCTGGGGATCAGTTTTGCCCATCATCGTGCGGACGACCTGAACGGCATTTTTGCCCTCCCAGATCATCGCCACAACGGGACCGGAGGTGATGAAGGCAACCAGATCATCAAAAAAAGGTTTTCCCACGTGTTCCGCATAATGGCGCTCCGCCATTTTTCTGCTTATCTTTAATAATTTTAAAGCCACCAGCTTGAGCCCCTTTTTCTCAAAACGTCCAATGATTTCACCGACCAGATTTCTTTGAACTGCATCGGGCTTGACCATGGAAAAAGTTTGTTCCATTGTTAATTACCTCCATTTAAATTAGATTAAGGATGCCTAAAAAGAAAAAAGGGGATTGTCATCTTCGATTATCCGTTTATCCAGGGAACGCAGCAAACGTATATCTTTTGTTATGGAAAAGAGTGCCAGGTGTGTTAATCCATCATAAAAGCGTAAATTTTCTATTCCCCTTTCTTTAAGGAGGTTGTCAATTTCTTTGCTGTCATGATCGATGGCGCTGTCTGTTTGTGAAGCAAAAATAAAACCCCATTTGGTATCGAAGGATGGAATGTATGTTCCATAAGATTCGACAATCTTAAAATGTTGTCTGAGGGTATTGTAGATTGCGGCATGGCTCTGGAAAAGCCTTGGGTTTAAATTGTCTGCCTGCAGGGCGATATGCCCTCCTGTTTTTAGGCGCCGGGCGACAATTTTATAAAATTCACTTGTAAAGAGGAGATAACAGGGTCCGTCATCGAGCGGTTCGGGAAGATCGAGAAAAATAATATCCCATTTGTCCGTGCTTTCCTCCAGATATTTTCTGGCATCCATATAGTGCACTATGACTTTTGGATCATCAAAATTGCCCTCGCTCCACTGGGGCAGGTATCTTTTGCATAACTCCACTGCTTCCTCATCAATATCGACCATAACCAATTCTTCAACTGAGCTGTACTTAAGTATCTCCCTCAGGACGGCCCCTTCTCCGCCTCCGGCAACGAGAATTCTTTTGGGTTTCGGATGTAGAACCATAGCGGGATGGATGAGCGCTTCATGATAAATATATTCATCAAACTGGGAAGATTGTATTTTCCCATCCAATATCAAGCAGCGTCCGAAAAAATCAGTTTCGATTATTTCTATGCGTTGGAATGCTGTTTTTCCGCTATAGATATATTTGTCCACTCCGTGCATATGAGCCTGTGTGGGATGGGTATATTCAATAAACCATTTCCAGGCACGGGATGGCACATTTCCCCCCTCCTTTTCCTTGATATTTAATTTTGCTCTAAAGAGCATCAGACAGCAGGCGCCTGCTGTTTATGCTCAACCTCCATCTCAAATAGGCCCCGCGGTATTTCTTTGGCCGCCATACGTTCGGATTTAAAGAGTTTCTTCAAATAATAACAAGAGACCCATGGGTCAACGGAGGCGCCGCATGTAAAAACGTCTACGGCGGCATAACCGTATTCAGGCCAGGTATGAATAGCCAGATGTGATTCTGAAATGACAACGACGCCGCTTACCCCTTGAGGACTAAACTGGTGAAAAACGATCTCCCTAATCTCCGCACCTGCCTCCAGAGCAGCGTTTACCATGGTTTCCTCTACCTTAGCCCTGTCATTAAGTATTTCCGGTGAGCACCCATAAAGTTCAGCTAGAACATGACGGCCCAAAGCGTTCAATTATGTACCCCCTTTTTCCCCGATTAAATGTCAAAGTAAATTGTAACAAATAAGGTAAAAAAGTCAATGTTTATAACCCCGCTTTTCCCCTGCTTTTGTTAAAGGCGCGTCATCAGCATAATTATCTTCCATCTGTTCTCGAATCCTTGACACTCGTTTTTTGAGCTGGTATAATAAAGCTGGTCGCCGGGGCGTGGCGCAGCTTGGTAGCGCGCTTGACTGGGGGTCAAGAGGCCGCAGGT
>CAZAQM010000013.1:16465-20421 GCA_964487385.1 uncultured Dethiobacter sp. | reverse complement strand
CCATCTCCCATCTGGTGCTTTTTCCCGGCGAGTTGGCCATTTCCGGAAATGATATCGCGGAGGCGACTGGAAGCGGGCCCATCGTGGGCAGAATTTTGTCAGATTTGCTGGCTGATGTACAAAAGGGCAAGATAAAAAATACGCGGGGGGATCTCCTGATCGCCCTGAAAAAAAAGGCCCAAACCCCCGGGGAAGCGTTCTAGGCTTCGTGGCCGCCGATTTTGCTCGCTCTTTCGAAGAGCAGTCCTCCATAAGTTAAAGAAGATAACCTAAACAGGCTGGCGATGCCAAAGCGATCCCGTATCAGATCCATGGTCCGGCTTAGGGCTATTTTTTTTTCTTTGTCCTCCAAAAGTGAGAGCTGCAGTTCCTCGAAATCCATTAGATCTGTCAGGCTTATGCCCAGGGAGCGCACGGGTCTTAGGTCCCAGTGTTCATAAAACACTTTCTGCACAAAGGGGTATACCTCCATGGTCATGGCGGTAGGCTCGGGCAGGCGTTTTTGCCGGGAAAAGCCCGTAGGCAGATCGAAGTCCGCTCCCCGGCAGTAGACATTTACAACGCGCCCTGCCTTGCCAAGTATTCTGGTTCTGCGGCAGACCTCCTCGGTGATCTCCAGCAAAACAGTGTTGATCTCCTCCTTATGTCTGTAATCCCGGGGCAGGGTTATGGAATGCCCCACTCCCTTGCGCCGGTCTTCGGGGCCGGGCGGCTTAACCACGGAGTGATCAATCCCGTGAGCATTAAACCAAAGAATTTCCCCGTTGATCCCCCAGCGGGCTTTCAGGTTTTCCCTGGAAAGAAGGGCCAGATGCCCGATGGCCCTTACCCCGATGTTGAATAAATTTCTTTCCATGCGGTTTCCCACCCCAAAGAGCTTCCTGATGGGCAGAGGCCAGGTATATTCCGCATAATTTTCGTGGGAAAGACGAAAAATGCCCCGTTCATTTTTTTTGGCAAAGCAATCGCAGGCCATCTTGGCCTGTAGGGGATTTTCCCCTATTCCCACACGGCAGCGGATCTGCATGGCGCTCCATATCCTTTCGATGATCCGCAGGGCTGCTGTCTCTGCATCGCCGAACAGCCTTTTACATCCGGTTATATCCAGAAACTGCTCGTCGATGGAATAAGGGGAAACGAGGTCGGAAAACTCTTCAAAGATCCGCGTCAGTGCCAGGGAGGTATTGATATATTCCCGCATATGGGGACGGACAAAGATCAGGTTCGGACAGAGCCTTGTGCATTCACCGGCGGCCATGCCGGTTTTAACGCCGAATGCCTTAGCCTCCTTCGTTGCTGCCAGGACGACCCCATGACGGCGCTCCGGATCTCCGCAAACGGCGACGGGTTTCCCCCGAAGTGAAGGATTCCCGGCAACCTCCACGCTGGCATAGAAGGACTCCATATCGGCCAGAAGGATGATTCTGGAACTTTTCATAAAAAATCAGCCCCCTAATGCAGAACCCTTGTTCTGGTATTATAGCAGGGGCCGGTTAAAAATACAACATACATTCGGATGATTTGGTTCCGGCCATACAAGGACTCCGGAGTTTGGCCGCCGAAAAAGCACTTGACTACATACTGTTACTATGCTATCCTTGATAGTGTGTAATCATCCCTTGGGGTTTCTAAAGCATGTACGATTTTATTATACATATTGTCTGCTGTCCGAAATTGCCTCCGCTGGTTACCAGGGTGTTTTAGGGTAAAAGAGGTGACAAGAAAGCAGTTAAATCATTAACCGATTGGACAACCAGTTTCTTGGCCTCTTTAATTGAATATGTATAAATACAAGTAAAGGGGGGATGGTTTAAGGGCTGAGACATGTTTAATATTTCCAGTATGTTTAAAGAAAAAACAAAATTGTTATTTGAAGGAGGATATAAAAAGATATGGCATTAGATTGGATTCCCAGAGCACCAAAAGAAAACCTCATGGATTTTTCGATTATCAGGGAAGATCTTATTAAAAAGGATGCTCCCCCGCGCACCACAATGGAAAAAAGGCCCTTAATTAACCCCTACACTAAAGAAGTGGTGGATGGCCTGTATGTTGCCTATGTAGTTTTGGATAATGAAAAACAAGGGAACTCCTACGATCTGGATATGCTGGCCGGAACCGCCGTTGCTTTTAACAAGGCTTCCCACGATCCAAGCGTGGTAGCCGTGGTTCTCACCGGCGCGGGCAACAGATTTTTCTGCACCGGCGGCAACGTCCCCGAATATTCTGAACATATGATTGGCAGGCCGCTGGATTGCCAGCAGTACATGCAGGTATATTGGGATGTTTTTAACGCCGTTTGGACCTCGGCGAAACCCTTTATCCGCCGGGTACAGGGTATGAGCATCGGCGGTGGCGAAGAGATCAGCGGCTGCTGTGACCTGACCATTGCCAGCGATACCGCCAGCTTTGGCCAGGTGGGGCCTGCCCACGGGTCGACGGCCATGGGCGGTGCAGTTCAGTTTAAATCTGTTACCATGACTATGGAAGATGCCATCTGGAATACTGTTGGCTGCACTGAGCAGATGAGTGCTTATAAAATGCTGCGCAAGAGCTATATCCACAGGGTAGAGCCCGTGCTCAAGCAAAATGGCGAGTTCATCAGAAACCCGGAAGTCATCACTGACAAGTGGGTTGATGATGGACAAATTGTCTACGGCGAATATAAGACCGGTGACGAGCTCAAAGAAGCCAAAGCTCTCGTCAAGACATTGGAAAGGGATACCTCCAAACTGGATCAGGCTGTGGACGAAGTGGCTTGGACATTTGCCAACCTTTATCCCCAACAGGTGGGGGTTTCACTGAATATGCTCAGGGCCGAGAAGAAACTGTGCTGGGAAAGAACAAAAGCGGAAACCATTTGGTGGTGGGCTGCTAACGCCCAGGTATACGGCGAGCTCGACATGGGTATGACCGCATTCAATACCGCCAAACAAACCGGTACCAGGGATGCCGATATTATTAAACTTCGTCAGCTGTTGGCCAAAGGCCGCCGCTATGATGAGGAGCTCTTCGAAGAAGTTATGCCGAAACCAAAATAAAATTATGATAAATGCTGTTTTTGCAAAAGCCCGGGAAAACCCGGGCTTTTGCTGTTCATGATCTTACTCTTTCACGGGAAAGGGCAAAAATAAAACGGATTATTTCTTCCCTTTGCATCTCTCTGATGTGGATAAATTCTATAGCGTGACGATAAACCCTTGCTGTTTTATCCGCCGCACCTGCCCAGATAATTTTTCCCAGCAGCTCGAAGGTTTTTTCCTCTTTCTTGCTTTGCATAGGGATACGCAGGGCAAGAACACTTCCCTTGGGAATTTCCGAACTAGTCACCAGTTGAAGTCCGCCGCCGCTGATATCTGCCATCAGGCCTTTTTCAGGCGGATCGAACGGTTCAACGATCTTTGCAAATGGGAGTTTGTGTTTGCCCTCGGCTTCTTCAGCCGGCAAAACCCAGTAAAAAATTTTAAAGGAGCAGGGAAAACGGAAATATGCTCTTTTTTGCACTCGTTTTACTTCTTCAGGCCAATCGATCAGATAAAGCGGGATGCGGTTGCTGCGTTTACGCCCAAGAATTTTACTTTTGAAATAGTACTGGGCCTCTTTATAAACGATGCGAAAGGTGCAAATATCATCTGTATACAGGAAAAGCTGTCCTTGGTTCCCCATGGGGACGCCAATGGCAATATTATCCCTGTTAACTTCCTGAATAATGCTTTTATAATAAACATTTTCGGCCTCATCATAAACCTCTAGAAGCTTGTTTTCGCGGAAAAAATTTTTTGGAATCAAGGTGTTCCCCTCGTTGGGTTATATTTAACAACAGTTAACTATATTCCGAAACTAATGTATTGCCATACGTCCGGGATGACCCTTTAGGGCCAGTAGCTGGCCGGCCAAATCGCTAAAAGTAATTTCTGCTCATTAGCTCGGAGCATTCATAGCAGTTTAGGGGCAGT
>CAZAQM010000013.1:0-16365 GCA_964487385.1 uncultured Dethiobacter sp. | reverse complement strand
CTAAAAGTAATTTCTGCTCATTAGCTCGGAGCATTCATAGCAGTTTAGGGGCAGTTCCTTCAGAAAAATGGAAGGGCCGCCGGTATAATTCCCCCAGCCCCTATAATCATCTTCTGCACAGGTAAGGAAAAGCCTATCCTTTGCCCTCGTTACAGCAACATAGAACAAGCGCCTTTCCTCATCGATGTTTTCCATGCCTAAAGACGAGGGAAATCTCCCTTCGTTGAGCCCAATGAGGAAAACTGTCTTCCATTCCTTCCCTTTTGCACTGTGTATTGTGGAGAGCGTCAGATAATCCTTATCGGGCCTTTCCTCTTTTACGCTTTCCAAAATAAGGGTTTCCTCCAGCAGGAGGGACTCCAGAAACTCCCGGAGGGAGTTAAAACGTGCCCCATAGGCTGCCATCCGCTCTATGCCCAGGCCCCGCTCGATATGGTCATCCGGATATTTCCCGGAAAGGTATTCCTTATAGGGGCTTTCCATGATGATTTGGATCAGGCGGGGAACATCTTCCTTCCCCTTAGCAATGAGCCGGCGAAGCGTATCCGTTACTATTTTCCACCCTTTTACCCCCCGTTTGGGGGATGCTTTGTCCTGAACAGCTGCTTCCAGCGGATCGGGGAAGGCCCTGAGCTGTGCCCAAATTTCCTGAAATGTAGCCTCGCCTATTCCGCTTTGCATCAGGGCTATTCTCTGCCATGAAAGTTCATCCCGGGGATTTTCTATAATTTTGAGCCAGGCAATGATATCCTTGATATGTGCCCGCTGGAGAAACTTCAGGCCCCCAAAGGTAAGGTAGGGAATGGCCCTTTTCAACAAGGCCATTTCCAGTTCCTGGGATAGGTAGGAACTACGGTATAAAACAGCGATCTGGTTAAGATTTTCCCCTTCATCGTAGAGCTCCAAAATCTTATCGGCAACGAAGTAAGCTTCTTCAAGGTTATCCCGGGCTAAAAATATCTGGGGTTTTTCACCCGATGGGCGGGTTGAATAGAGCTCCTTGGGAAACTGGTTTTTGTTTTGGGAAATGGATGAGTTGGCCAGCTCGAGGATTTCCGGTATGCTGCGATAATTATGCACCAGCTTTACCAGGGTACAGGAGGGTTTACGATCCGGGAAATGAAGTATATTGCCCACCTCTGCCGAGCGAAAACTGTAGATGGATTGGGCATCATCGCCAACGAGGCAGATAGAGCTGTTTTCCCCCAGCAAAAGAATTATCTGATCCTGGATGGCATTTGTATCCTGATATTCATCTACCAGTATATAGGCAAATTGCTCCTGATAATATTTCCTCAGATGCTCGTTTTCCTGCAGAAGCCGCAGCCAGCGGATGAGAAGATCATCAAAATCAAAGGCATTGGCCAGGCCTTTTTTTTCTTCATAGAGTGTATTGAGCTGTTGAAAAAGCGGGACATGATTGATTAATTCCGGATTATTCTCTTTGATATAGATGCCGGGCTCTATGTTGGAATTGCGGCTTAAACTTAGTATTTTTCCAGCTGTTCCTCTTTTAAGAAATTTCTTTTCCCATGCCGTTGTTTTGGGGGCCAGTGAGGAGAGGATAGATTTTAACATCTTTTCCCTGTCGTCTTCATCTAAAATAGAGAAATTTGCTTCCCTCCCGGCCAGGCGTGCATGCCGCCTGAGCGTTCTGGCGCCAATGCTGTGGAACGTCCCGGCCCAAAGCCCTGCAGGTAAATAACCCAGGATTTCTTTGACCCTTTTTTTCATTTCCTCGGCAGCTTTATTTGTGAACGTGACCAGGAGGATTTTTTCCGGAGTAACACCCTCATACAGAAGATTGGCAACCCGGTAGGTAAGGGCCCTGGTTTTGCCGGAACCGGGGCCGGCAATGCCGAGGATTGCCGAATTTTTATGGGTAACGAAAAAATACTGGTCGGGATTTAGCTCTTTTTTTAATTTTTCATGCCACTCATCGTTTCCATATCTCCGGGCGATCTCCCTCACTGCTTTTGCACCTCTTTCAAAATTGTTTCCATCATGCGGGCATTAATAACTGCCTGGGCTTGAAAATGATTGTTGAAGGAGATGAAGAACGTTCCATCTTCCTGTAAAATTTTTTTTAAATTGGGTACCCACTGCCTTAGTTCTTCCTGGCTATAAAGATAATCGTATCTTTCATAGGGTTTTTCGTGGTTCCACCATTTTGCCTGGTTACGCCCATGAAGGCGCAGGTAGAAAATGGGCGATGTTTTAACGGCTGAGGGTTTCATCAACCCCCTTAGCTGCGGTTCATCGACACAGGCGCAGGAGATGCCGTTTTGCTGCAGGAACGAATAAACGGCCGCTGTTTGCCAGTCGGAGCGGCGGAATTCCACGATAAGGGGCAATGGGCCGGCTTCTTCTTTCAGGTTCAGCAGAAAACTGCGGTTTTTTTCATCGTTCCGAAAAGAATAGGGGAATTGGGCCAGTATCCCGCCTAATTTCCCCATGGAGGTAACGGGCTCAAGTGCCCGGCCTAGTAACCGGCAGTCTTTAAAGGAATCCATACCCCTCTCGTGGGTAATGGATCTGGGCGTTTTGAAAACAAATTTAAAATCCGGGGGGGATTTTTTTTCCAAGGAATCGACCATTTTCCAATGCGGCAGACGGTAGTAGCTGGAATTAACCTCCACAAAGGAAAATTCGGCCGCATAAAGCTCAAACATTTTTTCAGAAGCTGTACCCTGCGGATAGAATGGCCCTACCCAGTCCCGATAACTAAAACCCGCAGTACCTATCAAAAGCAATGGCAATCACCTTTCACCGGTAAAAATAAATTGTGATTCTGCTGCATAAACTCAATTTGCAAGGTGTTTGCCGAAATCAGCAGCCATTTAACTTACAATTTTTCGCACCGGGCCAATTGAACGTCCCTGTTCAAGGGCCCTAAAAATGGCATCCGGCCATTTTTGCCAAAAATTGTTGCGTCTTCATGGGCTGATTTTTCTGCTCACACCAAAGCAAATTTCCTTTTATGCAGCAGAACATACTTTATACAGTGGAATCAAGCTGTACATTTTACTTTTTCTCCAGAATAGAAAGAAATCCTTTTTCGCAAAAGGATTTCTTAAATATTTCCTTAAATGAAAGGGCCTTTTAATGGCGTCTAAATGGTTGTACTTTGCTGACTTTCATCGAGTATCATGGGAACCTTATACCATCCGTTTTGATTCATGGCTTGAAAGACCCTGTACTGATCATTTAAGCATTGATCATGGAAAGTTTTAAACATCTGTCTCAGGTTTTGATCCTGGGATTCCAGAATGGCGTGCATATATCCCTGGGACATAAATTTAACGCCCGTTAAAATGTCGCCGGCGATATCCTTGTCGCTAAGTTGCTGATGCTGCATTGTTGACCTCCTTTCCCATTATGTCTTTGGGTTTCCTCTAAGAAAGAAACCGGCTTCCACCTGCCTCCTGCAATAACGAGGCAAGATGGTTTGCCCGTTCCTGGCACTGGCTGCCCATCTGATTGATAATACTTTTCATCGTCGGATCCTGGCACTGGTTGCTGTAAAGGCTGAGCTTTTTAGAGCAAAGCGATTCGCCTTGATACTGGTGAAAAATAGACATATACTCTGCTTTTCCGATATTGCGAATAGCCGTTCTGGTACCTTGCACGGTATCCCTCCTTTCTATTGCTGGTTCGTTTATAGCTTTTCCCTTCAAAATTCTACTATGCAAACATTTTTTAAGAAACTTTTTTCAAGGTCATGGTTATCTGCCCGGGAATCCCAGTACTGCGGCCATAGATGCGCAGGTTACAATTTTTGCTTCGCGGCGGTAGACACCTTCAAGGGCTTGTAGTATAATTGTTCTAATTATCTAGATGCTTTTGGAGGTTTTGGGGGTATGGAATTATCTGTTAATAATATCGAAATTTATGACACCACATTGCGGGATGGTGCGCAAAAGGAAGGCATATCCTTTTCTGTCGCCGATAAAATGCAGATCGTTAAACTGCTGGACGAAATGGGTATAGATTATATTGAGGGCGGGTGGCCGGGCTCCAACCCCAAGGATATGGATTTTTTTAATCGTATTCAGGAGGTGCCCCTGCAAAACATTCAAGTCGTGGCCTTTGGCAGCACCCGCCATGCACATGGCGAAACTTCCACGGATGCCAATATAAGGGCTTTACTGGAAGCCAATACACCGGTGGTTACCGTTGTGGGCAAGAGCTGGGATTTTCACGTTTCCCATGCCTTGGGGACGACGATGGAGGAGAACCTGGCCATGATCGGCGACACGGTTTTCTATTTGAAGAGCAAAGGCCGCCGGGTTATTTTTGATGCGGAGCATTTTTTCGATGGATACAGGAGCAACCCGGTTTATACGCTGGACACGATCAAGGTCGCTGCAGAAAACGGCGCGGATACCGTCGTGTTATGCGACACGAACGGGGGAACGATGCCCCTTGATGTCCAGAAAATTATCCAGGAGGTAAAACGGGAGCTGGATATCCCCCTGGGTATTCATGCTCATAATGACAGCGGCATGGGCATTGCCAATTCGATCATCGCCCTGCAGAGCGGAGCGGTGCATGTCCAGGGAACCATTAACGGTTATGGGGAAAGGTGCGGCAATGCCGATCTTTGCATTATCATCCCCAATATTCACCTCAAACTGAATATCCCAAAATTAAATCCATGGCAGCTCAAAAAAATGACCAAAATATCCAAAGTTGTCGCGGAACTGGCCAATATGATTCCCCAGGATAACCAGCCCTATGTGGGAAGGAGCGCCTTTACCCATAAGGGCGGCATCCATGTCGATGCGGTGGCGAAAGATGCACAAACGTACGAACATGCCAATCCCGAAGAAGTGGGGAACAAAAGAAGGGTGCTCGTCTCCGAACTGGCCGGCAAGAGCAATATTCTTTTTAAAGCCAGGGAGGATAAAATAGAGTATCTCAGCGACCATTTTCCTGAGGCCCGGGAGGTCCTCAACAACCTCAAAAAAATGGAACATGAGGGGTACCAGTTTGAAGGTGCCGACGGGTCTTTTGAACTTTTGATCTGGAAGACGCGCAAAACTTATAAACCTCTTTTCAAACTGGAAGGAATCCGCATTATCGTCGATAAGCAGAAACGGGAGGATGAGCTCTACGTTGAAGCCATCATTAAAGTCGAGGTGGAGGGCCGCATCGTCCATACCGCGGCTGAGGGGAACGGACCGGTAAATGCCATGGATAATGCCCTGCGCAAGGCTTTGGAAGAGTTCTACCCGGAAATTAAAAAATTAAAATTGGTTGACTATAAGGTTAGAGTTATGGATGGGAAGGACGGGACAGCGGCCAGGGTCAGGGTTCTCATTAATTCCCAGAATGAAAAGAAGAGATGGGGAACCGTCGGCGTTTCCGAGAATATTATCGAAGCCAGCTGGATAGCCCTTGTCGATAGCATTGAATACGGGTTGCTCTGCAGCCGCAGCACCTCTGTGGAGGATGTCAGAAAGGCCCTGCAGGAGCTGGCCTGGCAGGAGGAGCGTATCGAAGCTAGATAGAGCTAATAGGTTTGGAGACGGGAGGTCATAGGACTTTATGGCTACGGGGAATGAGTTTCTATATGGTTCTGCCACGGGGATCGGCAGCATGCCTCATCTGGAGATTGCCGGCGCCATACAACTGATCAGGGAAAATTTGCCTTGCGGCCCCCACTGGCCGCAGCTGCCCGGGCTGGGAGGGGAGGAGGGCTTTGCCAGACAGTATTTAACCCCGTTGATCCAATTAAATATAGTGGGGTTAAAAAAGGGGGAAGCCCCTTTTTTTTATGATCTGGAAGAGGACTGGCCGGAAAGGGAGCAGGCTTTTTATGAGCTTTACCTGGATGTGCTGGAGGATCCGCTAAAAAAGGGGAAGCTCATCGATTCCTTTGCCTTTTCCCGGCGGGATGCCAGAGGTTTCTATGCGTTTTTAGAGGAAGAATGGCTGGGGAAGGCGGTAAAGCCCCTTTTTGTTAAGGGGCAGATTAGCGGGCCCCTTTCCCTGGGCCTGCAGATCGTCTCCGGGGATGGAAAAGCAGCTTTCTATCATCATGGCCTGCGCGATATCCTCGTTAAAAGTTTGGCCCTGCAGGCCAAATTTCAAGTCAGGGCCCTGAAAAAATTTTCTTTGCCGGTTGTTATTTTTATTGATGAACCGGCCCTGCTTTCCTTTGGCCAATCCGCATATACCTCCCTGGCAGCCGGGGATATTTCCGCCGGCCTGGAGGAAATTATCCTGGCCATCAGGGAAGAGGGGGGTATTCCCGGCGTTCATAGTTGTTCAGGGGTTGACTGGTCCATTCTTTTTGCTCTGCCTTTGGAGATCGTTAACTTTGATGCCTATACATACTTTGATTCCCTGTTGGTTTATGCGCAGGAGATGGATGCTTTTTTAAAAAGGGGCGGTGTTCTGGCCTGGGGCCTGGTTCCGACTTCGGAAGCCATTGAAAACGAAGAGGCGGCAGGCCTGCAGGAAAGGTTTTTCGGGGGCATCGAACGCCTGGCAAAAATGGGGGTTGGGTCTGATTTGCTGAGAAGGCAGTATATGCTCACGCCCAGTTGCGGGACGGCTACCTTGAGCCTTTCCCAGGCGGAGAAGGTCTACCGGCTTACTTCTGGCTTGCGGGCGGCACTGAACAAAGAAATATTGCTTTAAAGGGGATAACATAGAGGGATAACATTTTTAAGAAACAGGATACTAACTAAAAAGGCTTTTTGCCATCCTGATTATGCCGGGTGATGTTGAGCTTTCATAGCGGTGTCATTCACCGGTTGAAATTTTATGGGGAGGGTCCGCGTTGGAAATGGATTCCTTTTTGCAGAAAGTAACACAAAAGGACGGGGTTTCGGGTTATGAGAGCACTATAGGCGATTTCCTGGCCGGGGCTTTTTCGCCCTTGGTCGATGAGATCAGGGAAGACAACTTGGGAAACCGCATTTTTTATATTAAGGGAAGCGGGATGAAGGCTCCGAGGGTAATGCTCTGCGCCCATATGGATGAAATCGGCTTGATGATCACCGTGATCGATAAAGGCGGTTTTCTAAGATTTACTTCCCTGGGAGGTTTCGATCCGCGCACGCTGCCCGGGCAGGAGGTTACTCTTTATGGAAGGGAAACCCTTTACGGCATAATCGGTTTTAAACCCTCTTATCTTGACGAAGAAAAGGAAAAGGGCAAGGCTGTCAAAATGGAGGACCTGTTTATCGATACGGGACTTTCCTTGGAAACCTTAAAAGAAAAAGTCCCTGTGGGGACTGTTGCCGCCATAAGGAGAAACTATCTTACCCTGCAGGGAGAATCCAGAGCGGGAAAGGCTTTGGACGATCGGGCCGGTCTGGCCGTTCTATGGCAGTGTGCCGCCGAACTGAAACGCCTTCGCCACAGCGCCGAAGTTTTTCTGGTGGCTACTGTCCAGGAAGAGGTGGGGACCAGGGGTGCTGTTGTCTCAACCTTTGGTATCGCCCCCGATCTGGGCATTGCCATCGATGTCTGCCATGGTTCTTTTCCCGGTGCGGCCGAGCACGAGGTATCACTCCTGGGGGAAGGCCCGGTGATTACTTACGGGCCAAATATTCATCCGCAAGTATCCGAAAAATTGCAGGAAACAGCCAGGGAATATCGCCTGCCTTTCCAAAAGGATTATTCACCCGGCCCGACGGGGACCGATGCCCGGGCTATCCAGATCAGCCTGGAAGGCGTTCCGGCAGGGCTCCTTTCCGTTCCTTTGCGCTACATGCATACATCGGTGGAGCTTGTCGATCTGCAAGATATTAGAAATGGCGGGAAATTGCTGGCTAATTTTATTGCCGGTTTGAACCACTCATTTGTGGAGGGTCTAGCATGTTTTTAAAAGAGCTGTCCGAGTTGCACGGTGTTTCCGGTGATGAGACAAGGGTAAGGAATTTTATCCGGGGGAAACTTCTGGAGATGGGGATTAAAAATTTTACTGATTCCTTGGGTAACCTTTTTGCTGTTAAGGAAGGGCAAAGTAAAAAAGAGGATCCGGGGCTGATAATCTCCGCCCATATGGACGAGGTGGGCCTGATGGTCTCCTCAGTGGAAAAGAGCGGCCACCTGCGCTTTTATAAGGTCGGGGGCATCGAGGAGAAAAGCCTGATCAGCAAGCCGGTGCGCATAGGGAAGGATGCCGTTTGCGGTGTGATCGGCGCCAAAGCCGTCCATTTGCAAAAAGCAGGGGAGCGCAAAAAAGCCTTGACGGTAGATGAACTGTATATCGATATAGGCGCGAAAAATAAAGAGGAAGCGGAAAAAGCTGTTCTGCCGGGCGATTTTGCCTCCTTTGCCACGGAGGCAGAGATCTGGGGGGATCTCTTCAAAGGAAAAGCGCTGGATGATCGTGCCGGCTGTGCTGCCCTCCTGGAGCTGCTGGGCAAAAAATTCGATTGCGGCTTTACGGCTGTTTTTACGGTGCAGGAGGAAGTTGGCGCCCGGGGGGCGAGGGCAGCCGCCTACCGCGTGAGCCCGCAGATGGCCCTGGTTATCGAAACGACCATCGCAGCCGATCTGGCAGATATTAAAGGGCATGATCATTCCACCACCCTTGGCAAGGGCCCCGCCTTTACGCTGCAGGATGAATCGGTTATTGCCCATCCCCGCCTCCTGGAACGGCTGATCGAGGTTGCCGGGGAAGAAGGGAAACCTTATCAATTTCGCCGCTATATGGGAAACTTCACCGATGCAGGAGCTGTTTCCCAGGCCCGAAGCGGCGTTCCGACGGGGGTAATTTCCACCCCTTGCCGTTATATTCATACACCTGCATCCTTAATTAACTTAGGCGATTTAAAAAACCTGATCGAAATAGCCGAGGGGTTTATCAGATCGGTTGCTGAAAAGGGGTTGAGTTAGATGGCAGATCTTTTTAACCTTGTGGAGAGCCTGACAAATATTTCCGGACCGGCCGGCCGTGAAGAAAAAATACGTTCTTTTATCCATAAAGAAGCCGAAACCTTTGGTGATGAAATATTTACTGATGCCCTGGGCAATTTGGTCGTTAAAAAAAATAATTCTTCCGGGAAAAAAATTTTACTGGCCGCCCATATGGACGAAATCGGATTAATGGTGAACTTTATCGAGGAAAACGGCTTTTTGCGCTTTAGCGCCATCGGCGGGGTGGGCCGGGAGATCCTTCTGGGCACAAGGGTTGTCTTTGGCAACGGAACGCCGGGGATCATCGGCCGGGAAAAATTAGAAGAAAAAGAAGTTGCAGGTTTTAACAGATTTTATATCGATATTGGTGCGGGGAGCAGGGAGGAAGCCCTGGAAAAAGTAAAAATAGGGGATGCGGCAACTTTTTATCCTCTTTGTCAGCGCGCCGGATTGCGCGTCACCGCCAAGTCTCTGGATAACCGTGCGGGTTGTGCCCTGCTGTTGCAGGTCTTAAAAAGCATCCCACCTTCGTTGCCCAATGAAGTTTATTTTGTTTTTACCGCCCAGGAGGAGGTGGGCCTCAGGGGTGCCGGGGCTGTTGCGTATAAACTAAAGCCCGATTATGCCCTGGCGATCGATGTGACCAGAACGGGCGACACCCCCGATCCGGAATTCAAGATGGATCTGGCCTTGGGAAACGGCCCGGCAATTAAGATCAGGGATTCCTCGGTGATCTGCCACCCGGCTGTCGTCCAGCGCATGATCCGGAGGGCAGAAAAGAGCAATATCAGCTATCAGCTCGAAGTTCTGGAACGGGGCGGGACGGATGCCGGAAGTATCCATCTTTCCAGGGAAGGGGTGCCCAGCGGGGCTCTTTCTATCCCCTGCCGCTATATTCACACCCCCGGGGAAATGGTCGATTTGTCTGATGTCGAAGGAGGAATTTCTCTTTTAATTGATCTTTTAAAAGAAAAATGGTAAGCAGCCGCCAAAAAAAACATTCTGCTTATTGCAAAGGACCAAAAGGCATGGTAAAATATCGCGGGGCGGGAACTCTTTTGTCCTGCACCCAATAAATTTAATTAACCGAAAATTTTACTTTCTATATTGATTCTGCCTGGAGCCGAAGAGGACTGGGACGGAAGGTACAGAGGTAATTTAATGTGCCTTCTTGCCCATGGCAGGAAGGCATAGCTTTTTCAGGCCTAGAAGGATTGGATGCTGTTGAAGAAGATTGCCATTGTCGGGGCCGGAAATGTGGGAAAAGTACTGGGGTATGCCCTGCAAAAAAAGGGATACCTGATCACGGGCGCCGTTTGCCGCACGGAGGAGTCCGGGAAAAAGGCGGCGGATTTGTTGGGATGTACCTTTTACCGCCTGCCCGAGATGGCCTCCCGGGAAGCAGAGATCGTTTTTTTGACGACGCCCGATCGCCTTATTGAGGATGTTTGTTCGCAAATAGCAGCCGGCGGGGGTTTTCGCCCGGGGCAGGTTGTTTTGCATACCAGTGGGGCTCATAGTTCAAATATTCTTTCTTCCGCCCGCCGGGAGGGCGCCTTTGCCCTCTCGTTTCACCCTTTGCAAACATTTCCTGCTTTGGAGGAAGGCCTGCGTAACCTTCCGGGTACTTTTTTTGCAGTGGAAGGGGACGAGGAAAGTTATCCGCCAGCCCGCCAGCTGGTTACTGCGTTGGGGGGAAAACTATTCTTTGTCCCCACAGAGATGAAAGAGCTCTATCACGCCGCCGCTTGTATTGCCTGTAATTACCTGGTTTCGCTGATGGACATGGCCCTGCAATGTTTCACGGCAATGGATCTTCCTGCTGAAAAGGCATTTGAGGCTCTTTTGCCCCTAATTTATGGCACGCTTTCCAACATTGAGGAGATCGGTCCGGAAAAGGCTTTAACCGGCCCCATCGCCCGGGGTGATTACCCTACGATCAATGCTCACCTTGCTAAAATGGAGTTATTGCTTCCCCAATTGCTCCCTATTTACAGTCAGATGGGGCTTTATACCGCCGAACTGGCGGAGAGGAAGGGAACATTAAAGGAGGCTGCGAAAGAGAAGCTTAAAACTTTGCTGCAAGGAGGTTGTTCCAGTGGGTGATAAAAGGCTTACTACCTTGGCTTTAAAGCAAATGAAACAAAAAAATGAAAGGATTGCCATGATTACCGCCTATGATTATCCTACGGCACAGATTGTCGATGAAGCCGGAGTCGAGACGATTCTCGTGGGTGATTCCCTGGGAATGGTAGTGCTGGGTTATGAGGACACCCTTTCAGTTACCCTTGAGGAAATGATACATCATGGCAAGGCAGCTGTCAGGGGCAGTGAGCGAGCCTTCGTTATTGTTGATATGCCTTTTTTAACGTATGAAATCAGCGCTAAGGAGGCGCTGAGGAATGCCGGCAGGATTATCCAGCAAACTGGGGCGCAAGGTGTAAAGCTTGAAGGCGGCACGGAGATTGCTGCTGCGGTGAAAGGTATAACAGAGGCGGGTATTCCCGTTGTCGGCCATCTTGGACTGACCCCCCAATCGGTGGGGCAGCTGGGAGGGTTTAAAGTCCAGGGCAGAACTCCGGCAGTGGCCAGGAAAATAATTAAGGATGCTTTGGCCTTGGAGGAAGCCGGGGCATTTATGATCGTCCTCGAATGTATCCCCTGGCAGTTGGCGAAAATAGTTACCGAAAAGCTGTCTATTCCCACCATCGGCATTGGGGCGGGAAAATGTTGCGACGGGCAAGTGCTGGTCTTTCATGATGTTATGGGACTGTATACGGGCAGAAGGCCAAAGTTTGTCAAACAGTACGCCTCAGCCCGGGAGACGATATCAAAAGGGGTGAGCGAATACATCTCAGAGCTAAAAGATGGTTCCTTCCCCGCAGAACAGCATATTTATACCATGTCTGAAGAGGCCCTGGCCGAAATACGGGAGGGGTAACTTTTTCGGGGGTGATAGGGCTTGCAGGTTGTAGGAGAGCTTAGGTCTATTAAAGAGATTATCCGGGAAGTAAAAAAGAAAGAGATGACCGTCGGTTTTGTTCCCACGATGGGTTTTCTGCACGAAGGGCATTTGTCCCTTGTGCGGGAGGCCAAGGCGGAAAACGATTTTGTTGTGGTCAGTATTTTTGTCAATCCCCTGCAATTTGGTGCAGGGGAAGATTTTGAACGATATCCCCGGGATCTGGAAAGGGACAAGGAGCTAGCTGCCGCGTCAGGTTGTGACCTGCTCTTTGTGCCTGCTGCAAAGGATATGTATCAGCAAGGTTTTGCTACATCTGTTGATGTTGCCCGGCTGACCGCGGGCCTCTGCGGTGCATCGCGGCCGGGGCATTTTCGCGGGGTGACGACCGTGGTTACCAAGCTTTTCAACCTAGTCTGCCCCCATCGGGCTTATTTTGGCCAAAAAGATGCCCAACAGGCCCTGGTTCTCAGGAGAATGATCAGGGATCTAAATATGGATCTGGATTTAATCATACTTCCCACGGTAAGGGAAGCAGATGGGCTGGCGATGAGTTCCCGCAATAAATATTTGAGCATCGGGGAACGAAAGGAGGCTCCTGTACTGTATAAAAGTCTGCTGCTGGCCAGGGAGCTTATTGACCATGGTGAAAGAGATGCCAAGGTGATCAGGAAGAGTATGGAAGACTTAATCTGTTCGGCGAGGGGAGCCGTTTTGGATTACCTGGAAATCGTCGATACAGATGAACTCAAATCCCTGGAATTGATCGATGGAAAATGCCTAGTGGCAGTGGCGGTTAAGTTTGGGACGACCCGGCTGATAGACAATATCTTTGTGGAGGTGTGAGGGTTTTGTGGCGGATTATGTGCAAATCAAAAATTCATAGAGCAACGGTAACCGATGCAAACCTAAACTATGTGGGGAGTATAACCATAGACGAGGCCCTCATGGAAAAGGCCGATCTCCTTCCCTATGAAAGAGTGCAGGTTGTCAATAATAACAGCGGGGCCCGCCTGGAAACATATGTTATTACGGGGGAACGAGGCAAGGGGGATATCTGTCTCAACGGTGCGGCAGCTCGTCTGGTCCAGCCTGGGGATACGGTGATCATTATTAGTTATGGACAATTTTCTCCGGAGGAGTTGTCTACTTTCCATCCCAAAGTTGTTTTTGTCGATGGCAATAACAGGGTAACGGATATTGCCAGCGGGGAATAATCGAATAGATTTTTAATAAGTTAAATAAAATTTAACCAGTATTTAACATAGTACTGGTTTGTTCTCCTTTTGGAAATATGCTATAATTATAATAATGTAGCTTTTGAGAATATATAAACAAATAATCTGGGGAATTCGGAAGAGTGGTCCTAATGCAAAAAGATAACGAACGAAAGAAAAATGATGCCCTAAAGCGGGCAGCCGAATTAAAAGAGAGCATCAAAGACTATCTGGAATACAATAAGACTATTCGGACAGGCTTTTTGGAATGGGAGAAGATACGCAAGAGGCAGGAGATGATCCGCGGTATTTATGGCGTTTCAGAGAAAAAGTGGAAGGATTGGGGATGGCAGATCAAAAACCGGATTGAGGATATGGAGACGGCAGGCCGGCTTTTACCCCTTTCTGCCCGGAAAAGAGAGGAGATCGCCCTGGTGGGGAGCAAATTTCGCTGGGGCGCGGTTCCCTACTATCTTAGCCTGATCGATCCGCTGGCAGTGGAAGATGATCCTGTTTTTCTGCAGTCGGTACCTTCGATACAGGAATACGTCGATGAGCACGGGGTAATGGATCCCATGTCCGAGGAGCTTACCTCCCCGGCCCCCGCGGTGACCAGGCGTTATCCCGACCGCCTGATCATCAATGTAACGAATCAGTGTGCCAGCTATTGCCGTCACTGTCAGAGGAAAAGAAATATCGGAGAAACGGATCATCATACCTTACGGGATGATCTGCAGGCGGCACTAAAATATATTGCTGATAATAAAGAAATAAGGGATGTACTCATTACCGGGGGAGACAGCCTGATGCTTTCCGATAAAACCATCGATTGGCTTTTAACCGAGCTGGAAGGGATCCCCCATGTGGAGATAAAAAGGCTGGGCACGAGAACTCCGGTTACCCTGCCCTACCGTATTACACCGGAGCTCTGTGAAATTTTAGGCCGCCATCTGCCTCTTTATATCAATACGCATTTCAATCACCCCCTGGAGATTACACCCGATTCCAGGGAGGCATGCTTTGCCTTGGCCAGGTGCGGCATTAGCCTTGGTAATCAAGCCGTTCTTCTTAAGGGAATAAATAATCATCCCTTTGTCATGCGCAGATTGAATCAGGAGCTTCTCAAGATTATGGTCAGGCCCTATTACATTTTCCATGCCAAGGATGTGAAGGGAACACGGCATTTTCGTACCCGCGTCGAAGAGGGCATTGAAATAATGGAAAAACTCAGGGGATTTACCTCGGGCCTGGCTGTTCCCACCTATATCGTCAACGCGCCTGGCGGATATGGGAAAACACCCATGCTGGCCGAGTATCTGGTTTCCGTGGGTACAAAAAAATTGCTGATCAGGACATGGGAGAACCGCATTATTGAATATGACAACGAATGAGAAGAAAAACATAAAAGCTTTTAATTTGCGGCTTAAAGGTTTGGCCGCTTCAATATTTTTTACTGGAAGGGGTTTCCGGTGTCTCAGGCAGAAGATACTAAAAAATACTATCATGCCTTAAAATTGATTCCTTCACTGGGCCCTAGAAGAATAAAGAGGCTCATCGAGCATTTTAAAACGCCGCAGGAGGCGTGGAATGCATCGGAAGAGGATCTTCTCCGCCTGGACAAGTTCGGAGCCCGCCTGGTGGGGGAACTCCTGCAGGGGCGACGGAAGATCGATCCGGGCAGCGCTTGGGAAGGGATCGCCAAAAAAAATATTTCTGTTGTAACATGGGATGAGCCTGGTTATCCCCTCTTGCTCAGGGAAATTTATGATCCGCCTCCTTTGCTCTATTTCCAGGGGGATATAAACGTTTTGCAAGGCCCCGGCCTGGCAATCGTGGGCAGCAGGCGGCATACTGTTTATGGAAAGGAAATAGCTTATAAATTTGCTGCAAAACTCGCAGACTATGGTTTAACCATAGTTAGTGGCATGGCAAAGGGCATCGATACCTGGGCGCACAAGGGCGCTCTCGAAAGGGCAGGCAAGACCGCTGCTGTTTTAGGCTGCGGTGTGGATATTTGCTATCCGGCGGAAAACAAGGCCTTAAAAGAAAAGATCTCCGAAATTGGTGTTGTCATCAGCGAGTTTCCGCCTGGTGTCGGGCCACAGCCGGGGCATTTTCCCCAAAGAAACCGCATCATCAGCGGGCTTGCGCTTGGAACGCTGGTCGTGGAAGCGACCAATAAAAGCGGTTCTCTTATTACGGCCGGTTTCGCCCTGGAACAGGGAAGGGAAGTTTTCGCTGTGCCCGGAGGGGTGGGAAGTCCTTTTAGCAGGGGATGCCATCAACTCCTCAAGGATGGCGCCAAGCTTGTAGAAACAGTGGACGATATTCTGGAAGAACTAATTATACCGCTTAGGAATGTGGGAAAGCAGGAGGAGGAAAGGGAGTCTTCCCATCGGGATGCCGGAGGGGAAAGCAACAAATTGCTGGATTTTATCCCCTACCAGCCTGTTCTGATGGAGGAAATTTTGTTACAAAGCAGGAAAAGTGCTGCTGAGGTGGCTGTTTTGCTTCTGGAACTGGAACTAAGCGGAAAAATTAAACAGCTACCGGGAAAATATTACATGAGGATCTAACGGAGGTGTTCAATGGATCTGGTTATTGTGGAATCTCCGGCCAAAGCCAGGACGATAGGCAAATTTCTGGGTAAAAATTATCAGGTGAAGGCCTCTATGGGGCACTTGGTGGATTTGCCCAAAAGTCGCCTGGGAATCGATCCGGAGAATGAGTTTAAGGCAAAATATATTACAATAAGAGGAAAAGGAAAAATTCTTAAGGAGTTGAAGGATGCCGGCAAAAAGGCAAAAAATATTTTCCTGGCCACGGATCCCGATCGGGAAGGGGAGGCCATCAGCTGGCACCTCAGTAATTCGCTGGGTCTTCCGGCGGATACTCCATGCAGGATCGAGTTCCATGAAATAACCAAACCGGCTATTAAAAACGCATTTTCCAATCCACAACTACTGGACTTTAATAAAATTGAAGCCCAACAGGCAAGGAGAATTCTTGATCGTTTAGTTGGTTATTTGATCAGTCCGCTGCTTTGGGATAGGGTGCGTAAAGGTCTCAGCGCGGGTAGGGTGCAATCTGTCGCTGTTCGTTTAATTTGCGACAGGGAAGCGGAAATTCAGTCTTTTATTCCTGAGGAATATTGGACTATTGAGGGGCTACTAAAGGACCCGCCCAGCGGCGATCTCTTTGAGGCAAAATTTTTTGGCGGGGATAAGAGGATTAAGCTTGCAACTGAATCCCAGGTAAGGGAAATAATGGGGCTTCAGTTTCCGGGTATGCCTGCAGCACAGATTG
>CAZAQM010000012.1:0-20968 GCA_964487385.1 uncultured Dethiobacter sp. | reverse complement strand
TTCATCTGTGGCGCTATTGATTGTAATTTTGATCAGTTCCACCTTGCCGAAAGCAGTATCCGCAGTTACTATTTCTTGACCGGAGGTCAACAATTTGGCCTCTAATGAACCGTAGCCATAAAGGTGAATTTTCCGGTATGTGGATAGAATTTTCCCCTGCGGGCTAAGCAACACGCTGGTATTGTAAAAATGTTCACCTGCTTTTTCCACAATGCTGCCTGCTAAAATATAAGCATTTTTTTTACGGGCTTTCTCTGCCAGACAGTTTACTGTTTCTCCTTGAAGATTTTCGCTAAGCAGATGATAATTATCAAAATCAAAAAAACCGATATTCCAAAGTTCAGGTAAAACAATCAAATCGGCCCCGGCTGTTTCGTCAAGTATTTTTTCAACACGTTCTAGGCGCTGCAGTTTATTTTCCCCATCACTAATACCCAATTGGATCAATGTTAAACGCATGTTTTCCCTCCTTTCTTTAGAAACAATATTATAATAACAATTGATGCCTCAATAAAATTGATCTATAAATAAAAAACCCAGCCTTTGGATCCACATAAGTGGAAATAAAGCTGGGTTTTACTCATTTGCTATGGCCGGAGGAAAATTCCTGCCAACATGGGTAAAATCAAAAACATTTGTTAATATTAATTTTTAACGCTTATATTCATTTTCCCTAAACTCTTGATACCTTTGGTATGCAATTTCAATAGCTTTTGTCCAGGCCCGCATGGGAGGAAGATATAACCTTTCTTCTATTTCCTCTATTAAAGGTTTTATACCTTGTTTGAGATCGTAACCATCGGCAATAGAAGAAAGGAAATCACTTGTGTGCGGGACTAAACAAAAAATAGACGCCCTCACAATAATTTCTTTTTCGGGATCAATTTCCAGCATAGCAATAGTTCTTTTAAGTTGATCCCGGTTGGGAAACTCTTTTGGAAGTAAAGTACTCCCACTAAAGAGATATGTTTTCCCTTTTCTCTCTACCTTTTCCATCTTAGCAGTCCTTTTTATAAAACCTCGATTTTTATAGTTACTGAGTAAACTTTTGATCGAATTAGCAGCTAGATTATAAAACACCTTTTTAAGGTTGTCAATACGCCACAAAGGCGTAACGGAATTTTTTACGTTTACGGTAAGCCTCCGTCCGAAAGCAAAGAGATAAGTTAAGCCAGGACCCACCCTCCCCGCAAAAATAGCACTTTTTGGGGTTGACAAATTGAAAAATATTGGATAACATAGGTTTCAAATTAATTAATTTTAAAGACGATGAGCAGGCCAAGTACAGAAGCCCTGGAAGTGCACAGAAAGTTGTCGTCTGCTGAAAGAACAACCCTTCCCCTTCTGGAAAACTCTCCTGTGAGTAGCCGGCTGAAAGCGGCAATGCCGAAAGTAGGCTTGGACGGGACTTTCCCGTTACAGAAAAAACATAAGCGGATGGGCATTTTATTGCCCATCAACTAGGGTGGTACCGCGGAATTATACCTTTCGCCTCTAACTAATAATAGAGATGAAAGGTATTTTATTTATCACCGGTTACCTTACTTCAATGCAAGAGGTGAATTTAATGAACGATCGGGTTATGATTTTTGACAGCACTCTGAGAGATGGAGAACAAACACCGGGCGCCAAGCTCAACGCACAGGAGAAGGTAAAAATTGCCAAGCAGCTAGCTCGTTTAAACGTCGATATCATCGAAGCCGGTTTTCCCATCTCCTCCCCCGGCGATTTGCGGGCCGTTCAGCAAATTTCCAGGGAAGTCAGAGGCCCCGCCATCGCTGCTCTGGCACGCACCGTCAAGGAAGACATTGATTGCGCCTGGGATTCCGTAAGGGAAGCAGAAAAGCCCCGCCTCCATGTCTTTTTGGCCTCATCGGATATCCATATGGAAAAAAAGCTTAGGAAAAGTCCGGAGCAATGCCTCAGGGAAGCCGTGGAAGCAGTAAGATATGCCAAAAGCCTGACAAATGACGTGGAATATTCCTTGGAGGATGCCACCAGATCACGGGAAGATTATATTCTCAAGGTGATCGAGGCGGTTATCGATGCCGGGGCTACCGTTGTAAATATACCCGATACCGTTGGCTATACCGTTCCCGAAAAGTTTGGCAGGTTAATTAAGCTGATCAGGATCCGAGTTCCTAATATCGACAAGGCCGTTCTTAGCGTCCACTGCCATAATGATCTCGGACTGGCCGTGATAAATTCTCTTGTAGCTGTTGAAAACGGGGCAAGGCAAATAGAATGCAATGTGAATGGAATCGGGGAGCGTGCCGGCAACGCCGCCCTGGAGGAAATTATCATGGCCATGGTCATTCGCCACGATGAATACCCTTATCAAACGGGCATTAACACCAGGGAGATCTACCGCACCAGCCGCCTGGTCAGCAAGCTCACGGGAATACCCATTCCCCTTAACAAGGCGGTGATCGGCATCAATGCTTTCGCCCACTCCTCCGGTATCCACCAGGATGGGGTCTTAAAGGATAAGCAAACCTATGAGATTATTAATGCCGAGCTAATCGGGGGCCAGGCAGCCCAAATGGTCCTGACGGCCCGTTCCGGCCGCCATGCCGTGCGCCACCAGCTGGAAACGATGAACTACCGCCTGGAAAAGGATGAATTTGAGACATTCTATCAAAAGTATGTGGAGCTGGCTGATAAGAAAAAAGAAATATATAAAGAGGACCTGGAAGCCATGCTGATCGATGTCTCTTATACAGAGCCGACATATGTGCTGGATTACCTGCAAACAGTCAGCGGAACGAGGACTATTCCCTCTGCCGTTGTACGCCTGAGGAAAGGCGAAGAAATTCTGGAGGAGGTTTCCAGCGGCACCGGCCCCATCGATGCCGCATACAAGGCAGTGGAAAAGATCACCAAAATTGATACCGATATGGAAAACTATAACCTGAGGGCTGTCTCCCGCGGCATGGATGCCCTGGGCGAAGTGTCATTGAAAATCAACTATGAAGACAAAAATATCATTGGCCGGGGCATGAGTACCGATATCGTTGAGGCAAGCGTTAAAGCATATTTGGACGGCATCAACAAGCTGATCCGCATCATCTCCAATTCCAACGGCAACAATACGGCCGGCGTCCCTGCAGTCGGCGTCTCTGAAACAGGAAACTAGGTATTGGCCGCACCCTTACGAACCATTGTTTGGCTGCCGGGTAAAAATATGTTATAATCGAAAGGAAAAAACCTAAAGAGAATAAAGGCAGGTGGTTGATCAATGAAAGGGTTAACTTCCCGTCAACAGGAAGTTTTAAACTTTATTAAGGAGGAAGTTTTGCAAAAGAATTATCCTCCTTCTGTAAGGGAAATTTGTACATTTATGAATCTTAGCTCCAGCTCGACGGTTCATGCCCATTTGCGCGCCCTGGAGAAAAAGGGCTTTATTAGAAGGGACCCAACCAAGCCCAGGGCTCTCGAGATCCTCGATCCTGCTACCCGCTCCTATCAGAAAAAGAAGGCCAAACCCGTTCCCATTCTGGGCCAGGTCACTGCCGGAGCACCCGTTTTAGCTGAGGAAAATATTGAGGATTATCTCTTTCTTCCCCATGAAATTGTCAAGGAAGACACAGTTTTTCTGCTGCGCGTCCGCGGGGAAAGCATGAAAGATGCCGGTATTTTGCCGGGGGATCTGGTCATCGTCCGCCAACAGCCATCCGCCGAAAATGGGGAAATAGTCGTTGCACTGCTTAGCGATGAGGCTACCATAAAAAGGTTTTACCAACAGAAGGATAAAATTCTTTTAAAACCGGAAAACCCTGCCTTCAAACCAATTGTTGTCCCTGCTAAGGATGATAGTACACGTATTCTGGGCAAAGTAATCGGTTTGCTCAGAACCTATGAGTAATACTGCGATCTCTTCCCGGGCTAAACGAGGATAGCCTTCAGAATGGAGGCTATTTCCAGAACAATGTGCTGGTAGCTAACCCCTCCCTGCAGGTAAAGGGTATATGGTTGCCGCAAGGGCGCATCGGCGGTAAATTCACTGGAGGCCCCCTGAACAAATGTACCGGCGGCCATAAAGATCGGATCGCGATAACCGGGCGTCTCCCCTTCCACAGGTACAAAATGGGAGTTAACAGGAGAAAATTCTTGAACCGCCCGGCAGAAATCATAAAGCTCCTCCCTATTTTTTAAATGAATCATCTGGACGATATCCCCCCGCTTTTCTCCCGGACGGGGATCGACCCGGTAGCCAACCCTCTCCAGGGCTCCGGCAAGGGTTACCGCCCCTTTTAACGATTCTCCTGTGAGATGGGGAGCCATGAAAAGCCCCTGGAAATAAAGTCTTTTATTGGAAACGAAGGCTCCCAGTTCCTTGCCCAGGCCCGGTGCGGTCTGGGCGTCACAAATTCTCCTGATATATTCCTTTTTGCCGACAACATAACCCCCGGTTGGGGCGAGCCCCCCTCCGGGGTTCTTTATTAAGGAACCGGCCAGCAGATCGGCTCCCGCCTCCAGCGGTTCTTCCTTTTCGACAAATTCCCCGTAGCAGTTGTCTACGAGAATAGCCACATCGGGGTTATAAGAGCGTATTTTAGCAATCATGCCGGCAATATCTTCCACTGTCAGGGATGGGCGAAAGGGGTCATAGCCCCTGGAGCGCTGTATGAGGACCAGTGAGGTGGGTTTTTCCAGCATCCCCCTGAGGATTTTTTCCCCCGTCTCGCTCATATTCAGACAGGAAAACGATATGCCAAAGTCTGGCAGGCTGCCCTCCCGCAGGTTGGATCCCCCTTGTCCCTCCCCGGGGCCCCCCCTGCCCCCTATTGCTCTCCAAAGGGTATCATAGGGTTGTCCCGTAACTGCCAGCAGCCGTTCCCCCGGCCTAAGAAGGCCCCTCAGGCAGGTAAACAGGGTATGGGTGCCGGAGACGAGATGAGGACGAACAAGGGCATCCTCCCCCTTAAAAACCCGTGCGAAAAGAGCCTCCAGTTTTTCCCTGCCGCTGTCATTATACCCATAACCCTCATTGGAATGAAAATAATCCTCGCTAATCCTCTCCTGCTGAAATGCCTGTAAAACCTTAGCCTGATTGAAAAGGGATATGTCATCGATCTGAGCATGCTCCCCCTGCACTTCTTCCTCGGTTTCCGTAATCAATCTGTTAATTTCCGGTTTTAGATCGTAGAGCTGCCACCATTCCATCGAAGTTTACCTTCCCCTTTTCCTAGTGCAAAAAGCCCTTTGGCGTAAAGTCTAGTATTATTTGGCGGAGATCAGCCATATTTTCCCCCGTTTCTGCGGAAACAAAGACGCAAGGATTATATTCCCGCCCGATCTTTTCCTCTAAAATGATCAGTTCATCTGCCGGCAGCAGATCGGCCTTATTAAAGACAAATAAACGCGGCTTGTTGCCAATTTCCAGTTTTTGCAAAGTTTCCTCCACGGAGGCAATCAACTCCCGGAAATCATCGCGCCCCGCATCCACCACGTGCAGGAGAAGATCCGCCTCCCGTGTTTCCTCCAAAGTAGCGCCAAATGCATCGATAAGCTGACGGGGAAGATTGCGTATAAAACCCACCGTATCCGTGAGGAGTATCTTTTTTCCCTCTTTGTTGTTTAGAGCCCGCACCGTGGGGTCCAACGTGGCAAAAAGCTTATCCTCCGTAAAAACCTGCGCACCGGTGAGAACATTGAGAAGGGTGGATTTGCCTGCATTCGTATAGCCCACCAGGGGAACCAGGCTGAAGCCTTTATCCCGGCGGCTTTCCCGGTGAAGCCTGCGATGTTTTTTTAGCTGCTTGATTTCTTTGCGCAAGACAGAAATTTTGCGATTAATCCTTCTCCGGTCCAGCTCCAGTTGGGTTTCACCCGGCCCTCTCGTCCCAATACCGCCGCCCAGCCGGGACAGATAGGCTCCCCTTCCCGTCAGGCGGGGCAAAAGGTAATTGAGCTGCGCCAGTTCCACCTGCAGTCTTCCTTCCCTGGAAAGAGCCCTTTGCGCAAAAATATCGAGGATTAACGCCGTGCGGTCAATTATTTTACCGCCCACCAGATTTTCCAGGTTTCTGATCTGCGTAGGTGTTAGCTCGCCGTCAAAAATAACCAGGCCGGCCTCCATCTCCTCCCTGGCAATTTTTAGCTCCTCTGCTTTTCCTTTACCGATGAAATAGGCGCTGTTGATTCTTTTGCTTTTTTGCCGGAGACTGCCTACCACTTCCCCGCCGGCGGTCTCCGTCAGCAGGCCTAGCTCTTCCATGGAAATATCCTCATCATCTTTATTTGAACCCGCCGATAGATCCAGACTGACGAGTATGGCTTTTTCCTGTTCGCTTATCGTTTCTCTGGGAATGTTGTCGCACCCTTCCTTTACCGTGTTAATTAAAAGACACTTGGAAACAAGTGTCTTTGCCTAACGCCTCAATACCGAAAAAAGAGAACCGGATAGCTTATTTACTCTTTTTCGGTATTCAAGTTGAAGGTGATGTTGCGGAAAGGAATAATCGTAGAAACAGCATGCTTATAAACCATTTGCTGTTTCCCATCCACATCCAGCAAAATGGTAAAATTATCAAAACTACGGATGCTTCCTTTTATCTGGTAACCGTTAACCAGAAATATTGTTGCCGGTATATTTTCCTTGCGAATCTGGTTTAAAAAGTTATCCTGAAGATTTAAAGGCCCCTTTGTCATCCTTTTCGCCTCCTGTTTTATTTATATAATCTATTCTGGATAGGATGTTAATATCCTGCAACCTTATTACAAATACTATCCAATATTGGTTCAAATTTCATGCCCGCTTCTATTTCCATCCAGCTAATTCTTTCGTCAGCCCGGAACCAGGTCATCTGCCTTTTGGCATATCTTCGGGTATCCTGCTTAAATATGGCCACGGTTTCCTCCCAATCCTGGTTCTTTTGTAAATACATGAGCATATGCCTGTAACCCAGCGACTGGAGAGCCTTTAAATTGCTGGAGTAGCCTTTTTTCAGCAGATTTGCAACTTCGGAAAGCAGGCCACGGCGGAGCATCTGGTCCACGCGGCAATCGATCCTGGCATAAAGCAACTCCCTGGGCATGCTTAGCCCGATCATCGTTAACCGGTACGGGCTGCCCTTTTTTGGGGTTAACTCCTTTTGCCGGGAAATAGGTTCCCCTGTCAGATAATAATATTCCAAAGCCCTGATAATGCGCCTGGTATCATTAAGGTGCAGCTTTTTTCCTGTCACCGGGTCGATCTCCTGCAATTTCTGGTATAGGTGTTCTTTCCCGTATTCGCCAAGCTCCTCCACCAGCTGCTTTCTAAGACGGGGATTGTATTTCCCGCTTCGGAAGGCATACTCATCGATTAGGGCCTTAATATATAAACCCGTTCCGCCAACCAGGATGGGCAGTTTACCTCTGGAATGTATCTCCTCGATATGCCTTTTGGCCAGGGTCTGGTAATCAAAAACGGTAAAATTAACATCCGGCTCGACGACGTCGATCATATGATGGGGAATTCCCTTTTTTTCTTCGGCTGCAGGCTTGGCGCTACCAATATCCAAGTGCCGATAAACCTGTACCGAATCTGCTGAAATAATTTCCCCTCCGATTCTTTGGGCAAGTTGAATGGAAAGCTCTGTTTTCCCCGTTGCTGTAGGCCCGGCGATGACTAGCAAAGGAATTTTATTTTTTTCGCCGGCCATTACCTCTTCCATCCGGGCTGCCTCCTAATATTGATTTAACGTCTCTTAAAATATTTTTCCAGTTCTGTTTTGCTCATTTGAAAAAAAACGGGCCTCCCATGGGGACAAAAATAAGGATCACGGCATTTTTCCAGCTGCCCGATCAGCGATCTTATTTCCTCCGGCGTCAATGCTTTGTTTGCTTTAATCGCTGCCTTACAGGACAATTGCAGGAGGGCCTCTTTTTGTAAATCCCTGCTCTCCAAAGGTCCCGAACCTAACTTTTCAAAGAAATCGAGCAACATCTCCGGGTAAAAGACATCCTTTAAAAAAATGGGTATTTTGCGGATTATAAATGTATTATTGCCAAACTGCTCCAGTTCTAATCCTATTTCTTCCAGCAGCTTGATCTTCTCCGCAAGGCTTTCCACCGCATAAGCGGGAAGTTCAAAGGGCAGCGGCAAGGCAATTTGGCTGCCATGCACCAGCTCGCTGCCCTGCTCCTGCACTTTTTCCCACAAAATGCGTTCGTGGGCTGCATGTTGATCCATAAAGAGCAGGCCTTCCCCCTTTTGCAGGATTATATATGTTCCAAAGGCCTGTCCAACGATCAGATCGTAGAAGGGTTTTCCGGGCAGCGGCGCAGCGGATAGTACCTGCCGCTCGTTCTGCAAAACAGGCTCCCGGACAAGGTTCTCCAGCTCCCCTTCGGGTGTGCTCTTTTCATAGGAAAAGAGATTCCCTTGAAGCTGTTCTTTTATCCTAGAAGCGTCGGTCTTAACTTTTTCCCCTGAGCGAACGGCTCCTGTTTTCCAGCTATAAGCGGGAATTTTTTTCCCGGATTGAAATGCCGTGCCCAAAGCTCCGAGCAAAAAGCCGCGGACCTTTTCCTCCCGGTAAAAACGTATCTCTGATTTTGTTGGGTGAACATTGACATCGAGGTCTGCCGGAGAAAGAGCAAAAAACAGGTAGGCCTGGGGAAATTTTTTGGCCGTAACAATGCCGGAATAACTTTCGTCGAGAGCCCCGCTGAGCAGCTTGCTTTGGACGATCCGGCCGTTGACAAAGAAATATTGATACCTTCTGTTGTTCCGGAAAAAAAGCGGATTGCTGATATAGCCGCGTAAGGCATAGTTTCCCTCTGTAAAATGGAGGGGGATCAACTGCCCCTGCAGATCGTGGCCAAAGAGCGTTAAAATGGTCTTCTTCAAATCCCCATCCCCTGTCGTTTCCCAAAGGACCCCCTTTTCCCTTTCCAAGGCAAAAAACACATCCGGCCGAGAAAGGGCAAGGGTTTGCATGGTCCGGGAGACCTTGGCCGTTTCTGCGGGGATTCCCTTTAAAAACTTCTGTCTGGCCGGGGTGTTAAAAAAAAGGTCCTCGATCGTCACCCTCGTTCCCACCGGGAAACCAACTTCCCCAAAATCTTTTTCAATTCCGCCCTCCAAAATAATCCTCGTTCCGGCCGCGTCGCTGTTTTGCCGGGAGGTAATGGACATTTTGCAGACAGAGGCAATGCTGGGCAGTGCCTCGCCCCGAAAGCCGAGGGTAAGAACATCCTGCAAATCCTCAATGTTTTGGATTTTGCTCGTGGCATGACGCTGCACGGCCAGGCGCAGTTCGCCAGGCGGGATGCCACCCCCGTCATCGATAACCGTTATCCCCTTCAGCCCCCCCTTTTGGAGCAAAACCCTGATGCGCCCTGCCCCGGCATCGAGGGCATTTTCCACCAGTTCCTTAACCACTGAGGACGGGCCGGCGACGACCTCACCCGCGGCGATCTGATCGGCTGTTGCGGGAGAAAGTTTTTTAATAGGCACTTTTAACCATCCTTTTCCTGGCGCAGGCTGTGATTATTGAGACGTTTCTGCAGGGAAAAAAGTTTGACCAGGGCCTCCAGCGGCGTAACTTTGATAAGGTTCATCGCCCTTATCTCCTCAAGAATTTTTTGCCCTTCTGATGTGGGCGTCTCCGCCGCTGCCACCCGGGCCTCGGGAAAAAGCGAAAGCTGGCCCTGGCCCCTCCTGTCCTGTGTTTTGTTTATGCCGTTTTGCCGGCTTATGGGCACATTTTCAGCTGTGGAAATGACCGGACTCGTTTTTTCCAGTTCTTTCAGAAATTTTTGTGCCTGGGCGATAACGTCCCGGGGAAGGCCCGCCATGCGTGCCACATTAATGCCGTAGCTGCGGTTGGCTTTTCCCGGTACTACTTTTCGCAAAAAAACTATAGAATCGCCGTTTTCCCGGACGGAAACGGTATAATTTTTTACCCCGGCAAGTTGCTCTTCCAGCGCCGTTAGTTCGTGATAATGGGTGGAAAAAAGGACCTTGGCCCCCGTCCTGCCATGCAGGTATTCCAGGATGGCCCTGGCCAGGCTCATGCCATCAAAGGTGCTCGTCCCCCGGCCGATCTCGTCCAGCACGACGAGGCAATCCCTGGCAGCACTGGTCAGTATGGAGGCCGTTTCCTCCATTTCCACCATGAAGGTGCTTCTGCCCCTGCTCAGATCATCGCTGGCTCCTACCCTGGCAAAGATGCGCTGCAGTGGAGCAAAAGCCATCGTTTCCGCCGGAACAAAGCTTCCGGCCTGGGCCATAACCAGGAGCAGTGCCGCGCTGCGGCAATAAGTGCTTTTCCCGGCCATATTCGGCCCCGTGATAATTTGTATTCTCTCACGTTCATCATCAAGAATAATATCGTTGGGAACAAAAAGGTCCTCCCCCTTTTGTTCGACAACCGGGTGCCGGCAGCCCCGGATTTGCATGCTCCCGTCCCCGGAAAAGGAAGGTTTTACGTAATTATAGGCGAAAGCTGCTTCGGCAAAGGAAAAGAGGCAATCCAGGGCAGCCATCTGATGCGCCAAAAACTGCAGCTCCGAAGTATGTTCCGCCACTCTCTGGCAAAGTTTTTGAAAAAGTTCCGATTCCAACTGAACAAGCCTTTCCTCCGCGCTGAGGATGAGATCCTCTTTTTCTTTTAGCTCCTGTGTAATATAGCGCTCGGCATTGGCCAGGGTCTGTTTGCGGATATAATTGTGGGGAACGCGTTCCTGCTGGGTCTTTGTCACCTCCAGGTAATAGCCGAATACCCTGTTAAAGCCAACCTTTAACGTCCGTATCCCCGTTCTTTCCCTTTCTTCTTTCTCCAGCTTCAGCATCCATGTTTTGCTTTCCCCGGAAATCTTGCGCAATTCGTCCGCCTCCGGTGAGTAACCGGGTTTAAAGGTGTTGCCTTCCTTTGCGGAAAAAGAGCTATCCTCGCTGATAGCTGCCTCAAGCTCTTCCGCCAGGGCAGCGAGATCGGGCATCTCCGCCCGCGTTTTTTGAAAAAGGCGGGAGCTCGCTCCTTTGAGAATCTCTTTTAACGTCGGCAGGAGCTGCAGCGTTTTTTTCAGGGCGAGCATCTCCCTTGGCCCAATCTGGCCTAAGTTCAAACGTCCGCAAAACCTTTCCAGATCGCAGATATCCCTGAGTGTTTTTTTAATCTCCCCCCGGAGAAAGGGCTCGTTTTTTAATTCCTCCACTGCCTCCCAGCGCAGGACTAAAAGACCGCGATCCAGCAACGGCCTTTGCAGCCATTTGCGCAACAAGCGCCCGCCCAAGGATGTTCTGGTTCGGTTTAAAAGGCCAAAAAGTGAGCCGGCCTTCTCCCGTGAACGGATCGTCTCAAATACCTCGAGATTTCGCAAGGTAATGCCGTCAAGGAACATGGCCTCCCCTTTTTCAATTATGCGAACCTGCTGAAAATATAACAGGGAGGCTTTTTGCATCTCTTTGATGTAGCGGAGCGCCGAGGCAGCGGCAAGCAAAGCCGGAAGAGAACTGATCGTTTCCGCACTTTCCTGCAATGAAGGGCAGTCCCCCGCAAAAAATTCCAGGGCCTCCCCGGCATCGGCAAAAGGCTCCCGGCAGTTTATTGTCCAGCCGCTTTCTTCCCCCAGCGCGTCAAGAAAAGGCAAATTTTTAGCGCTTCTTTTTTTCGCGGCAATGGAGATAAGTATTTCCGAGGGTTGCAGGCGTGATAGTTCATCCTGAATATCGCTCTCCGCTTCCGGCCCGCCAAAATGAAAAACCATAATTTCACCGGTGGAAACATCGATAACTGCCAGGCCATATTCTTTTTCATTATCCGCGATATGGATAGAAGCCAGATAATTGTTGCGATCCTCCTGCAATAAATTATCTTCTATGCGGGTTCCGGGCGTAATGACCCGTATAACCTCCCTTTTCACCAATCCCTGGGCCTTGGCGGGATCCTCGACTTGCTCACAGATTGCCACGTTATAACCCTTTTCCAGCAAACGGGCAATATAACCAGAGGCTGCATGATGGGGAAAACCGGCGAGGGGCACTGCATTTTCTTTATTTCCATCCCTGCTCGTCAGGGTGATTTCCAGTTCTCTGGCAGCGGTTACGGCATCTTCAAAAAACATTTCATAGAAATCGCCAACCCGAAAAAACAGGATTGCATCGGGATGCTTTTCCTTGGTCTCCTTAAATTGCTGCATCATGGGTGTTAGCTTGGCCATAAAAACACGTTCACTCCAAAATGGATAAGATCTGGATTAATTATAACATAATTCCTCACAATGAAAAAAGAACCTGTCAATTTATACAGGTTCCTGCCTTTTTTCCTTGATTATAATTAAGCTGTTTATTTCAGCATATAAGTCAGGCTGTTATTCTTTTTACACTGGGGGCACAGACCATAAAAATAAAGCTGCACGGCAGAAACCTCAAACCCGGTCTCCTCATTGATTACCTTCAGCAAATTTTTCCCATTAAAATCTTCCATGAAGCAATTTTGCTGCAGATCGTCAATTCTGCCGCATCCTTCGCAGTAAATGTGGGAATGGGGGCTTATATCGGCATCATAGCGCAAACCGCCATCTCCGACATTTAGCTCTTGAACAAGGCCCACCTTTTTTAGGACATCAACAGTTTTGTAGACCGTGGCAAGGCTCATTGCCGGATAATTCGGCTTTAATTTTTGATAAATTTTTTCTACACTGGGGTGCGACCTGGTATCCTTCAGGATTGAATAAACGGCCATTCTTTGCGGGGTTACCTTAATCTTTTTGGCCCGCAAAATTTCCTCGATCGTTTGCATCTTTACCCCCCAATTATTGTTAAACAATAAACAATATTACCTTATAAATATATAACACTTTTCCAGGAGCGTCAAGCTTATTTACTTAATATTGCTGCTGTCCCCCATCGATTTCCCCGATCAAATTCCATGCTCTTGCCTCTTCAATTCGAATGTTGATAAACTTTCCCAGGCAATCCTCCGCAGAAGGAAAATGGACGATCTTATTCGTTCTCGTTCTCCCTGTAAACATGGCAGCATCTGTTTTGCTTTTTCCTTCGACCAGGACCTCCTGGATGCTTCCCACCAGTTCCCGGTTCTTTTCCAGAGCGATGCGGCTCTGCAGTTCATTAAGCTGCATAATTCTCTCTTTTTTAATTTTAGGTGCAATCTGTCCCGGCATCCCGGCAGCTTTTGTTCCCTGGCGGGGTGAATAGGCAAAGATAAAAACTGAATCAAAGCGAACCTTTTCCAGCAAATCCCTGGACTGGGCAAAATCCTCCTCGCTTTCGCCGGGAAATCCCACAATAATATCGGTGGTGATGGAAGAAACAGGTATCTCCTTCCTGATCATATCTATCAAGCCCAAATAATAATGCCTGGTATAGCCGCGGTTCATTTTTTTGAGGATATGATCGCTTCCCGACTGCACCGGCAGATGGATATGTTCACATATGTTTCTGCCCTGCGCAATAACCCGTACACTTTTTGGGGAAAGATCCTTGGGATGGGATGTCATAAATCTTATCCGCAGTTGGCTGCCCAGGCAGTCCAAATCGCCGAGCAAATCGGCAAAATCTCTTTTTTGTGACAGATCCTTGCCGTAGGAGTTCACATTTTGCCCCAGCAGGGTGATTTCCTTAAAACCGCTTTTGATAAGCCCTCCCACTTCATCGATAATTTTTTCCGGAAGCCGGCTTATTTCCGGGCCTCTTACATAGGGGACGATGCAATATGAACAATAATTGTTGCAGCCATGGCTGATGGGAACCCATGCCTTAAAATTATCAGCCCTTTTGGCAGGCAGTGATTCTCTCCCACCCGAAAGGTCGAGATCAAACACCGTTTGCTCCGAGGAACCAGCTTTTTCAAACAGCTCAGGAAACCTTTCCAGTGCATTGGGGCCGGAAACCAGGTCGATGAATTTGAAGCGCCCCCTGATTTTTCGGGCTACCCCCTCCTGCTGAACCATGCAACCCCAGAGAACGATGATCATAGCGGGTTTGCTTTTTTTCAGTTCACGCAGGGAACCCAGCCGGCTGAACACCTTCTCCTCGGCTTTTTTCCTGACAGCACAGGTATTGATGATCAATACATCGGCTTCTTCCTCTTGATATGCTGCCGAATAACCCATGTCTTCGAGATGTCCGGCCAGCACCTCCGAATCATAGACATTCATCTGGCAGCCATAGGTTGCTATATAATACTTTTTCACATTGCCCTCTTTTTCTGTACCTGAATTGCTAAACATGATTTTTCCTTCCGCTTTTTAAGGTCGAAATATGCGCTTGCCCGGGAAATACCAGCCGGGGTATCAGGACTCCTGGCTTTCAATTTCCTGCAGGACTAGTTTTGCCTCCTCCAGGCGCTCCGCCGGCACAAAAATCTTCCTTTCCGCCAGGGGCCCGGTGGTCAGACCATAAATACCTCCTAAAGCCTCCCCGGAAGACATCACGGGAATACCTTCCGTTTTGAGCCTTCCCTCTATTAAAGATAGCGTAATGGGGTTTGTCTCTGCATCGAGCTGGACCCAATCCACCAAAGAGGCCTCATTTTCTGCATCGCCGCCACAAAGATAACCCCGTCCCTGCTCTGCAAGCAAAGCTTTAGGAAATACCCTGCGGGCTTCTTTAAGGCAAAGGGCCTCTTCCCGGTGGGGAGGCAGATGCGTTAAAACCAGGTTTTTCACGCCCGCCTCCAGGGCAAGGGATCCGGCCTGGAAGGCGCTCATATGATTGGCCGCCCCTTGTTCAATATCTTCTTCCAGGTAGCTTGCCTCGCAGAGCAACAGGGAAGCCCCTTGGGAGAAAACCGCCAAATCGGAAAAGTATTCCGTATCCGCTGAATAAACAAATTGTTTTCTGCCCTCGGCCATTAGTGAAACAGCAAAGCAAGGCAGCGAATGCCTGGTTTGCAAAAAAGAAAAAGTCATCGGGCCTATTTGAATATCTTTGCTGCCATCGATGGCCTCCGATCTCAAGACATCTTTGTACGTTATCCTCCTAAAATCTTCCTCCGGCGAACTAGGAGCATAAACGGTCAGGGGTCCAAGCCCCGAATCCTTTTCCATTTCCATCTGCCAGGCATAGCGCAAAATAAAAAGATCGGAAAGATGATCGCTATGCAAGTGGGAGATGATGACGGCAGAGAGATCCTTTACTTCCAAATGGTACTGAAGGTTGCTCAAAACACCGTTGCCACACTCCAGTAAAACGAAACAACCATCATGTTCGAGGAGATACCCGGAACAACTTCCGCCGGCCGGGGGGTACGGACCATAATTTCCCAAAACGGTCATTTTCACGCTAAAACATCCTTTCCGGAACTATATTAATGAATATAATACCTTTTTTCCTGCGGCTTGATCGTTAAACTGCTCAGCCAGACAACAGTTATTATGGCGATTAACGTAAAAATAAAACTGTCGGCGGGTGACCATTGCATAGAAAGGATGTACTTCTTACTGAGGGCAAAAAAATTGAGCATCGTCAAGCCAGCGCTGAAGAGGATGAGATAGGGAAGCTGCCAAATTTTTTGTTCCGGAAGAAAACGCATGATTATCACTGCCAACCCTCCCAGGGCGGCAAGGTACAGCAGGGGAATATCGTTATAGGTAATCAATGTTTCCTGAAACTGATAGAGCCCCTCACTTATAAAAAACCGGTTAAAAAAATAGCCAACAAGAATTGCCCAGAGACAGGAACTCCAAAGCCTGCCCAGTTCCTTAAAACCTGCGGTAAATAATAAAACCAACCAGACCAAAACAGTGAAAACTAACCAGGGCATTAAATTCACTTCCTCGTGAAAAAGTTAATTAGACGCACAAGAAGGTATTAAAGGTATTATTGCCTTCTGACAGCCCCCCGCAATGGGCCGTAATGTAAACTTGTCCCCGCGAAAAGCTTTTCCCGGCAAGGCTGCCGGCAGTTGCCTTATGGGCAAGAAGGCCTGTGCAATTGATCACAGGCCTTCTTGCCCATCCTTCTGCGCCGCTTGTTTTAAAGAATCCTCCAATAGTCTAATCCTTTCCTTCAACTCATGAAGTTCAGCCTTGGTTGCTAAATTCCTCTTATGAAGCAAACCAGACATTTCCCCGTTCAGGTAATCCTTGAACTTTGCCCTCTCCTCTTCGCCTCTTTCAACCAGTTCCTTAATTGCTTTACGGGCATCCCTTCTGCCGATATCACCTTTTTCTATAAGATATTCGACAACCTTCTCCGCCTTCTCCCGGGTCAGGGAAAAGGTGCCCCAACCGAGGGATAGCAGGTAATCCAGCATTTATTCCACCCCGATTTACATTGATAATGAAAGGAAACTACCTTCCATTTACAAAAGTTTTCCCTTACCCTTTGGAGAATATCCCGGGTGCTTAGAAATTGCCTCCTAAATCTGAAATTGTTCCCCGTATTTTTTTTGAATATAGTCCTCATAGATATAGGCCAGCTCTTTATCGAAAAGGGGCCGCTTCATTTGCACTGTGGAACGCCTAACCCTGGGAAGCAGTTCCGCTGCCTCCTCCTCGGTCAGCCTGATGCCATATTCCCTGAATTTAAGCATAATCGCTTTTGAGCCGGAATGCTTCCCGATGACAATCTGCCTCTCCAGGCCAACATCTTCGGGGCTGAAGACCTCATAGGTTCCGGGGAATTTAATAACCCCGTCGGCATGAATTCCCGATTCGTGGCGGAACATGTTATCTCCCACAATAGACTTGCCCGGGGGCAGATTTCTTCCCGAGGCGCCGGCCACATATTCTGAAAGCTCACGAAACATTTTAGTATCGATATGCTGATTTTTCTGAAAGAGAATTTTAAGGGCCATGACCACTTCTTCCAGTGCGGCGTTGCCGGCCCTCTCCCCCAAACCATTTACCGTAACGCCGACAAATCGGGCGCCGGCTTTTACCCCAGCCAGAGCGTTTGCCGTGGCCATGCCAAAATCGTTATGGGTATGCATCTCAATTTCCATGCCCGACTCCTTTATTAAACGGGAAACGATATCATAAGTCTGAAACGGCTCCAAGATCCCTATGGTATCGCAATAACGCAATCTGTCGGCGCCGGCTTTTTGGGCAGCCAGGGTAAACTGCAAAAGGTAGTCAAAATCTGTCCGCGAGGCATCCTCGGCGTTGACAGAGATATATAACCCGTGTTCCCTGGCAAATTCTGTTGCAGCCACCATCTGTTCGAGGACCTGTTCACGGGTGCTGTTTAGCTTGTGTTTGATGTGTATATCCGATGTGGAAATAGAGATGGCCAGCGCGTCGACCCCACAATCCAGCGAATGCTTTATATCATTAATATTGGCCCTGTTCCAGGCCATAAGGCTGCATTTAAGATTCAGGCCGACTATTTTTTTAATCGCCGCTTTTTCATTTCCCCCCATCACCGGAACCCCGACCTCTAATTGTTGGACTCCGATTTCATCAAGCAGCCTGGCAATGCGAATTTTTTCCTGGTTCGAAAAAACAACCCCCGCTGTCTGCTCCCCATCCCGCAAAGTTGTGTCAACGATAATAACATCTTTTCTTTCCATTCCCTGGGTAAAATTTAAGGTCATTTTTCCCCCTGCTCTTTATCCAAGCAGAGCAACCCTCCTTTCATACAACAGTTTCATTGCTCTCTCAGCAGAGAACGAGATTATCCCGGTGGATGACCTCCTCGTTTCCCGGATATCCCAGCACGTTTGTAACCTCCGCAGACTTATACCCCATAATCTGCCTAAGTTCCCCGGCGCTGTAGTTTACCAGACCCCGGGCCAGTTCCACCCCACCCTGGCTGGCGATACTAACCGTCTCCCCCTTTGAAAAATCGCCCTCAATACTGGTGATGCCAATGGGCAAAAGGCTTTTTCCCTCTCCGATGATGGCCATTGCCGCCCCCTCATCCACATAGAGAATACCTTTAATTTTTTGGGTAAAAGCAATCCAACGCTTCCTGCTGCGCAAATGCCCCTCCTGCCGGGAGCAGAAAAAGGTCCCCAATTCCTCACCCTGGACAATGCGCCTTAAAACATTTTCCTGGCGCCCATCGGCTATAACCATATCGATTCCCGAGTTCATGACCATCTCGGCAGCCTCAATTTTGCTGCTCATCCCGCCCTTGGCCAGCATCTCCTCAGTGCCGCCGGCTATTTTTTTAATCTCCGGCGTTATTTCTGTAACAAGGGGTATGCATTTGGCCGCAGGGTTAAGGCGCGGATCTTCTGAACACAAACCATCGATGTTGGTTAAAATGATCAGCAGATCCGCCCCGACAATCGTGGCCACCAATGCTGAGAGCTTATCATTGTCGCCAAATTCAATCTCTTCGGTAGAAACGGTATCATTTTCGTTAATTATCGGTATCGTCCCGTACTTGAGCAAATGAAGCAGGGCATTGCGGGAATTGATATAGCGTTGCCTGTCTTCTATATCCTCCCTAGTCAGCAAAACCTGGGCAACGATCTGCCCATATTCAGCAAAAAGTTTCTCATAAAACTGAATCAATAAGCCCTGGCCAATGGCAGCAAGTGCCTGCCTTTCCTGAACGGATGCCGGCTTTTCTGTTAGCCCGAGCCTGCCGATCCCGGCGCCAATGGCCCCTGATGATACCAGGATCATATCTTTGCCCTGGTTTTTAAGATCGGCTATCTCCCTGACTAATTTTTCAGTAATGCCCAAATTCAGCTTCCCCGTTTCATAGGTTAGAAGCCTGGTGCCCACCTTAACAACTATTTTTCGCAATATTGTGGAATCAATTAATCTACTCAAAGCGAACCCTGCCTTATAGTATTTTTAAGTCATAATTCTATTTTTTACAGTGGAATCAGCTATTGGTTTTATGGCAAACTTATCCCAGTTGGCTGCCTCTTTCCACGGCCTGCACCACCGCATCGATCATCGCTGCACGCACTGCACCTGCCTCCAGAGCCAGCAGGCCGGCACTGGTAAGCCCTCCCGGCGAAGTTACTTTATTCCTTAACACTGCGGGATGTTCCCCCGTTTCCTGCATCATTTTGGCTGTGCCCAGCATCGTTTGTGCGGCCAGCATCAAAGCAGTCTCCCGGTCCAGGCCCACTTCCACCCCGCCATCGGCCAGGGCCTCCAAAACTAAAAGGTAAAAAGCAGGGCCACAGCCGCTCAGGCCTGCCGCAGCATCCAGGAATTTTTCTTCAAGTAAAATAGTCTTGCCCAGGGCTTCCATAATGTTTTTTACAAAAGCCTCCTCATCCGCGGAAACGCCCTCACCTTTGCTGATGACGCTCATGCCCTCCCCTGCGAGGCAAGGCGTATTGGGCATAATCCGGACTATTCGCAGGGGCTTTCCTGCCTTCTCCTGCAGGTAACTTATCTGTATACCGGCAATTATGGAAATAATAAGCTGTTCAGATAATAGATCCTTAATCTCCGCCATCAATGCGGCAATATTTTGTGGTTTAACGGCAAAAAGAATTTTGTCTGCTTCCCGGCATAGATCCCTCACTTCTGAAGCAGCCCTCAGCTTCCATTTTTCCTGCAAAAATCCGGTCCTGCCGGCATCTTTGTCAAATATAAGAAGGCCCTCCGGCGGAAGAATCTTTTTCTTCAGCATGCCTTCTATAATTACACTGCCCATCGTCCCACAGCCAATAACTCCCAGCATCCAAAGACCCCCTGAAAGCGAAATATATAAGCATGTAATATATTTTATTATAAAGGAAAAGGCATTGCAACCTATTATTGAAAACTTGCTGAAACCGCCTTTAGCTTGGGTTCAGTAAATCATTAACACCCACGAATTAAAAACTTTCGCACTATTTGCCCTTTGCTTGACAAAAAAAAGCGGATAAGTTAAGATATTGGCATAAAGGGGAGTAGCTCAACTGGCAGAGCGGCGGTCTCCAAAACCGTAGGCTGCGGGTTCAAGTCCTGTCTCCCCTGCCATATAAACACTGAAGCCACGGGTATCCGTGGCTTTGATTTTTTTATAGATATTACCGTTACTCTATTTTGGTTGCCAGTTGGTTGCCAGTTCTATCTTCCTCAACAGCTAACAGTTCTTCGCGCAGCTTGAGCATTTTTTCCCGACGGGTAAATGTATCTATATCCATGACCACGAGATCACCCTCGCCGTTTTTGGTAAGATAAACAGGCCCCCCGGATGTTTTGCACAGAGTCGCAATTTCATTATAGTTCTGCCTGATGCTTGCGAATGGTTTAATCTTTACGGGACCAACTCCGTATAGTAATATTCTAATCGTACTATATCCCTTTCATGCTATGAGATCAATCAACAATTTTAAAAGTACGGGAATTTCGGATATAAGGGATCTTTGATCAGCGTTGTTTCCGGTGTTTAATATGATCGCAAATGGCTCAAAAAATGCTCCCAAAATTTCTTGACATGCGGTTCCATATATGGCACCATAAGCATAGGCGGTGAATACACTTTGACTAAGTACGATAAGTTATATACTAAAATCATCAACAATCCCAAAGATGTTAACTTTGATGAACTGGATAAGGTTTTAAAACAAAATGGTTTTAAATGCAGACAGCCACGCAAAGGCTCCAGTCATTACATCTACCATCATCCAGACCTGCAAGATTTAATTTCCATCCCCAAGGGTAGGCCCGTCAAAGCTGTATATGTTAAAGACGCCATAGAAGCAATTGAAAAGCTTAAAGAAAAAGGTGAATAACATAATGAAAAACTTAAACTACTATCTTAATTTAAATTATGAAATTAAAATAAGAAAACTAACCGAAGAAGAGGGGGGCGGATGGTTTGCTGAAATTCCTCTTCTTCCGGGATGTATGTCCGACGGCGAAACTCCTGAAAAAGCTATTGTTAATCTTACAGACGCTAAAAAATGCTGGATTGAGACCAGCATAGAATTAGAACGTCCTGTACCCGAACCTGCAAATAATGACTTTTCGGGCCAGTTAAGGGTTCGTATGCCCAAATCTTTGCACAGAGCGCTATCAGAAAAGGCTAAAGAAGAAAACGTCAGCCTCAATCAATACATTAACTACCAACTGGCTCGCAGTGTTGGACACACGACAACCGGCG